>JAAFHJ010000030.1 GCA_013298325.1 Myxococcales bacterium
TTCCGATCTGGGGTTGTTGCGCGGACGATGACGTGGATCGTCGCCACCGACGCCTCCGGCGAACCGCGAGGGCCGCTCGCCAAAGCGCTCCTCGCCCAGGTGCGCGCCCGCCACGAAGCGCCACTGCCGGCGCTCGCGGCCGTCTTTTCGGGGGCCCGCGAGAAGGCAAAGGCGCTTGCCGCCCAGGGATTTGTCCGCCTCGAAGAGCGCGAGCGCCCCGCGGAGGCCTACTTCCGCGACGTCGTCCCCCGTGACGAGGCGCCGACCCTCACCGACGAACAGATCGTTTGTGTTCAAAGCATCGACGCCGCCCTCGCCACCGGAAAGAGCGCGTCGTTCCTCCTATGGGGCGTGACCGGATCCGGGAAGACCGAGGTCTACCTCCACGCGCTCGCCACCGCGATCGCTGCGAAAAAGGGGGCGATCGTTCTCGTCCCCGAGATCGCGCTCACCCCCCAACTCGTCAATCGCTTCCGTGCCCGCTTTGGCGACGACGTCGCCGTTCTCCATTCAGGCCTCACCGACGCCGAGCGCCACGCGATGTGGAAGCGCCTCGCTCTCGGGGAGGTCTCCGTCGTGATCGGCGCCCGGAGCGCCCTCTTCGCGCCGGTAAAAAACCTCGGTCTCGTCGTCGTCGACGAGGAGCACGACGGCTCGTTCAAGCAGGCCGACGGCGTCCGCTACAACGCCCGCGACATGGCGCTCCTCCGCGCCCACCAACAGAACGCGGTCGTCGTCCTCGGGTCGGCGACGCCTTCGATCGAATCGATGCATCGTGCACGCGATTCCAAGGCGAGTGGCGCGTGTACGCTCCTCCGCATGCGCGGGCGCGCCACCAAAGCGACGATGCCGGAGGTCACGACGATCGACCTCCGCCGCATCGGAGCCGGCCCCACCGGGGAGAAGCGCCTTTCGGTGCCTCTCCACCGCGCCCTGGAGGAGACGCTCGCCAAAAAAGAGCAGGCGATCATCTTCTTGAACCGCCGCGGCTTCGCCCCCCACGCCCTCTGCGAGAGCTGCGGGCAGGCGATCGGGTGCCCCCACTGCAGCGTCGGTCTCACCTTTCACAAACGGGGAAACTTCCCCGGTGGCGCCGGAACAAACGGGATTTTACGCTGCCATCTTTGCGATCATCACGCCCCGATGCCGAGCGCATGCCCCTCCTGCGCATCGGCGGCGCTCGTCCTTGACGGCGTCGGCACCGAGAAGCTCGAAGAGGCGCTCGCCAAGGCTTTTCCTGAGGCGCGCGTCGCTCGGCTCGATCGTGACACCGGTGGCGGGAAGAAGGTTGAAGCGGTCCTCACCAAAATGAGGAACCGAGAAATCGACATTCTTGTCGGGACACAAATGGTGACGAAAGGTCACGATCTTCCCGAAGTGACCCTCGTCGGCGTGATTCAAGCCGACGCCGCACTGGCGCTCCCCGATTTCCGTGCCGCCGAGCGGACCTTTCAGCTCCTCGTGCAGGTCGCCGGGCGGGCCGGCCGCGGAGCGCTCCCCGGAAAGGTGCTCCTGCAGACCTTCCAGCCGGAGCACTTCGTCATCCGTCGCGCGATCCGCCACGACGTCGACGGGTTCCTCGATGAAGAGCTCGTGAACCGCCGGGAGCTCGGCTATCCGCCTTTTTCCCACCTCGCGCTCATCGCCCTCGACGACCCCGAGGAGGGGCGCCTTCAGGTCGAAGCGATGCGTCTCGCCGATGTCGCCCGCGCGTTTACGCCGGCCGTTGAGGTGCTCGGACCGACGCCTGCGCCTCTCGCCCGTTGGAAGGGGAGGTACCGATGGCGGTTTCTTCTGCGCGCAAAAGACCGGGGGAAGCTGCGTGAGGCGCTCGTCGCCGTCCACCGTGCCAGCGCGCTTGCCCACCGCGATACGCGGGTCGCACTCGACATCGACCCGTCCCATCTGCTGTAGAGTGCACGATGCGCATTCCGCTCTCCCACCGCATTGCGATTGCAGAATCGGTGACCGGAACCGCGCCCGTCGTGCTCCGCGGCGTCGTCGAAGAAGATCTCGCCCCGCTCCGCAGCGCCCTCAAGAAGAATGCCGAGCACCTCGCACCGTGGACGCCAGCCGTCCGTGGACCGATGCCATGGACCCTCGTCGAGGCGGCACGCACCGTCGCCCGTCATCGCGCAGAATGGGAGGAAGATCGAGGGTATGCGCTGTTCGCCTTCGCAGGGACGACGATCGTTGGAAAGGTCGCCCTCTCCCACGTGGTTCGCGGCGCCATGGAGGGGGCCTACCTCGGCTATTGGGTCGCCGGGGATGCCCAGGGGCGCGGACTTGCGACGGCGCTCGTCGCAGCGGCGGTGCGGTTTGCGTTTGCGACCGCCGGTCTCCACCGCGTCCAGGCGGCCGTCATGCCACGGAATCTCGGTTCGCTGCGCGTGCTCGCCAAGAACGGCTTTCGCGAGGAGGGTCTTGCGCTTCGTTACCTGCAGATTGCAGGCAGATGGGAAGACCACACGATCTTCGCGAGGACCGTCGAAGACGACGGCGATTCGCATTTGTCGCCGGATCGGAGAACGCGTTAGCGCAGAACCCCGCGCCATCTCCCGCTTCGCGGACGGACGCGTCCCAGCTAAATGGCCCGCGTGAGGGCGCATGCATGTATGCTGCATGCGCCTCCCGTGTAGAGTGCATCGGTGGCGGCGGCGAGGGTCGCCCCCGTCGTAACGACGTCGTCCACGAGGAGGATGCGTGCGTTTTGCACCTTTGTCGTCGACGCCCGGAACACGCCGAGCATGCCGCGGCGCCGCTCCTGGCCGCTTCGTGTGGCCTGACGGGTCGTCTCGGCTCGAAGGAGGGCGTCGACGATCATCGGCCTCCCAAGGCGCTCGGCGATCGGGCGTGCGAGTTGGGCGGCCGGGTTTCGGCCGCGTTCGGCGAGGCGTGCCGGTGTCGACGGGATCGGCACGACGAAATCGACCTCGCCAGCGAGGGTAGCCGGCGCCGGCAGGAGCGCGGCGGCAAGGAGTTCACCGAGCGGGGCGCCAAGGTCCCCTCGTCCTTCGTATTTCAGGCGCTGGACCGCGAGCGCCATGGCGCCGCCGTGCACGTACGGGGCGTAGACGTCGGCGTCGTTGTGGTGAGCAGGCACGCGTTCAATCGTGACGACGCAGCCGGTGCAGAATACATGATTCTCCGGAATGGTGGCGTCGCAGCTCGCGCAGGTGCGCGGGGCGTAGACGGCGACGAGGTGGCGGAGAATCGCGAAAGGGGGGAACCAGGCAGACATGGCGCTCTGGTCGTCCGGGGCGAGCTGTTTGTTGCGTGAAAACTAACTTCGCGGCGCGCGTGGATGCCGCTTTTGAGGTCCGACGGCGATGCCCGACCGGGGAATGCCAAGGCGCTCGCGGAGCGTCTCGACGTCGGTATCGAGGAGCGCTTCGTACTCGTCGTCGTCGTGCACGTGAAAAAGTGTTGTTTTGGTTTGATTTTCTGGAGATGCGGCCGCCCGCCACGCCGCCAATGCCCGTCGGGGCGCGAAGACAGCCCCAAACAGCGCCAAGCTCGTGACGATCGCCGAGACGTAGGCATCGCAGCCGGGGAGCACACCGAGCCGGGCGCCGCTCCTCCGCCACTCGAAGATCGAGATTTCCGCCTCGCCAACGAGGTCGGTCCCGTAGCCGGTCGCGACGTGGTGGAGGTCGTGGGCGCGGAGGGCGGTCCGGTGGCGGGGCGTGTTTGGGATTTTCAGCGGGATGAAGAAGAAGGACGCGTCGGTCCACGGGGCGTCGTATTCCTCGACGCGGAAGCCATTTTCGGCGAGGTAGCGGTCGCGGGCAGTACGGAGTGGGGAGGGGCCCATGGCCGAAGAGTAAGGTCGCGCTTCCCCGACGACCAGGCCGATTCGCCGTCGCATCCTGGAGTTCCCGCCACGGTTCGGATAAGCTCGCCGCGCCCGACGGCCCAAGGCTTTTGGTCGCCCTGCCACTTAGGTTTGGGACGAAATAACTCCTCGATTTTGCGATAACTTCGGCTGGAACAACGAGAGCGCCCGTGACCGACAAGCCTGCACCGCCGAAAGCGTCGACCGATCGCGGTCACGCCGAATCTCCCCTCGGCGCTCCGCCGGCGATGCGACCGAAGGCGCCGTCGATTCCCCCGCCGCTGCCTGCGCGCATTCAGCCACCCGCCGCAAAGCCTGGGCCGCTCGTCGTGAGCCCCCACCCGCCGGCGGCGAAGCCGATGAACTCGACGGTCGGTACAAAGTCGGCGTCGCCGGTGACCTCCCCGAATCGGCCGGAGCCGCCCCGCGGGCGCGTGAGTACCCTCGTCGGGCAGGGGGAAGGCGTTTCCTCCAAGGGGGCGCCGATCCCGGCGCCGACGCCACCCAACGGCGGCCGCCAAGCGATCACGCGGCCACCGCCGTTCGATCCGGGGCGTGCGTCGGTACATGATGAAATCGATGAGGATTTGCTCGCAACAACCGAGCAGCGCTCGGTCGCTCTTGAAGACCTCGCCGCGACCGCGGAGCGCGTCTCGATCGACCTCGCTTCGACCGGCGAACTTCTGACGACGGGCGAATACGTGGCAACCCCCGCGCCACCTATCCGCTCCGCCCGCCCGACGCTCACGGGAATCAAGGGGGAGACGCCCGCGCCGGCCCCCGTCGTCGCCAAGCCGGCGACCCCGCCACCGGGGAAGGTCGCGACAACAACACGCCCCTCATCGCCTTCGGCGATCGCCAAGGTGAATCTCGTTCAGAAGGCGGTGCCGGCGAAGAAGACGCTTGTCCCCGCCGTCGAGGAGTCGCTCCCGTCGAACCTCCTCGTGACCGACTCGCTGCCGGCGCTCCCCGTCGGATCTTCGGAGCTCCTCCCCGAGTCCCCCTCGGAACCGGCGCTTGACGTCGAGATCGTTGAAGAACTTCCGGCGAAGGCGCCGCCGGTAAAGCGCGCAACGGTGCAGACGCTCCCTCCGCCGTCGCTTCCGCCCCCTCCGGTCCGTCCTCGGGCACCAAGCGTGCCTCCGCCGGCGATGCGGCCTCAAGTCGCGACGATCCCGCCGACGCCGCTGAAGCCGGTCGCCGCTACCCCGCAAGTCCCGGCACGGTCCTCGGCGCCGCCCGACGTTGCGATTCCGCGCCCGTCGAAATCGCCCCGCGACCTGGAAACCTGGCGACCGTCCCAGCCGATCAAGCGCGACGGAACCAGCCAAATGTCGACGTTTGCCATCGTCGGCGCGGTGCTCGTCGCCGCTGGCGGCGCCTATGTGCTTGGACGCCAGTCTTCGGACAGCGGCGTGAAGCCGGTCGTCTCCGCGACGGTCTCCGTGACGGCGCCCGCCTCGACGACCGCCGCTTCGGTCGCCGTCGCGAGCGCAGAGCCGGCCAAGGTCGTAAGTTACTCAAAGTGCCGCAAAGAAGGCGGCGCCAAGGCGATCGCGACCGGCGTATTTGCCAAAGTTCCTGCAGAGTTGCTCGTGGAGCCCTCCGGTGACCTTGCGGTCGCCTTTGCCGACAAGGCCCGCAACGCGAAGGTCTTCGGTCTCGGCGCAGATTTGTCTGTTGCGACCACGCAAGCGTCGCCGGCGGCCTTCGACGTCAAGCGGGCGGTCCCGTTCCTCGATGCGGATGGGAAGCTCGCCGTCGCCGCGGAAGGGGCCGATAGTTCTGCCGATTTCGCCTCGCGCCGCCGCGTGCAAGGGGCGCCGATCGACTTCGGGATTCAAAAGAAGGCGCTCGCCGTCGTGACGCGCGGCTCGTCGAACGCTGAGACCATTCCCGGAACGGAAGGGGTCGGTGCCGACCTCGAAGCGCTCCGCGCCCACTCCTCGAACGGAACCCTCGTCGGGTACGCCTTCCGTCGACGCGGTGCGATTTGGGCCGGCGCCCTCACCGTCTCCAGCAGCGGCAAAGGGCCGCGCACCTTCCAAGGGCTCGGCGAGGTCGTCGGCGCGCCGTCGGTCGCCGCCTCGGACGGCAAATTCGCGGTCGCCTGGGCCGATCGTGTCGGCGAAGACGACCCCTGGCAGGTCCGTCTCGCCTTCGGCGATGCCGACGCGGTCGGTGCGCCGGTCGCCTTCGCGCGCCCGGCAGGCGGCCTCGGAACCGGAGCATTTTCGCCGTCTTTGGCCGCTCTCCCCGGCGGTCGCTTCCTTCTGGCGTGGACGGAAGAAGGGGAGGAGGGCAACCACCAGGTCCGCGGCGAAGTCCTCGACGCGACTGGGACTGCCGTTTCGCCGCCGGTTGTCCTCTCGGAACCGAGCTTTAACGCCGGGCAGCCGGCTGCGGCGCTCGGCAAAGACGGGAAGGGGGGCGTCGCCTTCTTCCACGCCACCGAGGCTGGCGGCTTCGATCTCGTCGTGAGCCGCGTGCTCTGCGAGTGACGGGGGCCCCTCCGTCCGCATCGACTTCGCGAGGAAAAAAGCACTCCTCGCAAGTCAAGACTTGTCGGAACGCGCGTTCAGTCTAAGGGTGCCGGCGATGACCGAGCCCCACGACCTCGCCGCCGCTTCCACGCCTGCCAAGAAGCCGACTTTCGACCCGGCACCGATGATCGCGCTGGAGCTCGCGCTTCCGCTTGCGGCGGTCCGGGTCGTCGCCGAACTCCTCGAAGGGGGGGCGACCGTCCCCTTCATCGCCCGCTACCGAAAAGAGCAGACCCAGGGGCTCGACGAGGTCCAGATCCGGACCATCGAGGAGAAGCGGGCCTACTACATTGAGGTGGCTGAGCGCCGTGTCGCGATCCTCACCGAGATCGAGAGCCAGGGTAAACTCACGCCCGAACTTCGCAAAACCCTTGAAAATTGCTGGGTAAAGGCGACGCTCGAAGATCTCTACCTGCCCTACAAGCCGAAGCGGCGCACCCGCGCAATGATCGCGAAGGAGCGGGGCCTCGAGCCGCTCGCCCTCAAGATCCTCGGCATGGAGGCGGGCAATCCGGAGGCGGAGGCGCTCGCCTTCGTCGACGCCGCGAAGGAGGTCGCCGATGTAAAGGCGGCCCTCGCCGGCGCGAAGGACATCGTCGCCGAAATTGTGGCGGAAGACGCCGACGTCCGTGGCCTCGTCCGGCAGACCTTCGAACAGGAGGGGGTCGTTGAGTGCAAAAAAGCCGACGACTCCACGGCGCCGACGAAGTTCGAAATTTATTATGATTTCCAGGAGAAGGTCGCGACGATCCCCTCGCACCGCTACCTAGCGATTCGGCGTGGTGAGACCGAGAACGTCCTCCGCGGGAAAATCGTCGTCGACGAGCTCGCCCTCGCCGGCCGCATCGCCGAAAAGCGCGGCGTTCGCGGCGCGGCGACGCAAAACCTGACGTTCACCAACCTCTACCGGGATGCCATCGGCGAGGCGACGCGACGTCTCATCGTTCCGAGCATCGAGAGCGACGTCCGCATCGACATGAAGCTCAAGGCGGACCGGGACGCCGTCCAGATCTTCGCGGAAAACCTGCGGAAATTGCTGCTTGCGGCACCGCTCGGTCGCCGAGTCGTCCTCGGGGTCGACCCCGGCCAGCGGACCGGCTGCAAGTGTGTCGTCGTCGACGACACCGGGAAGCTCCTTGAATACACGTTGATCAACCTCGTGACCGGCAGTGCCGCTGTTGCTCACGCGGAGAAGACGATCGTCGAACTCGCGAAAAAGTATAACTTTTACGCGGTCGCCGTCGGCAACGGGACCCACGGCCGCGAGACCTACGACTTCGTCCGCGACGTGCTCAAGAAGGCGGGCCACAAGGATGCCGTCGTCGTTTCGGTCAGCGAGAGCGGCGCGTCGGTCTACTCGGCGAGCGACGTCGCACGCGAGGAATTCCCCGACCTCGACCTCACGGTCCGCGGCGCCATCTCCATCGCCCGCCGCCTCCAAGATCCGCTCGCTGAGCTCGTGAAGGTCGACCCGAAGGCGATCGGCGTCGGCCAGTACCAGCACGACGTCTTCCAGCCGCTCCTCAAGCGGAAGCTCGAGGAAGTCATTGAATCCTGTGTAAATACCGTCGGTGTCGAGCTCAACACCGCGAGCGCGCCGCTCCTCGCGAAGGTCGCCGGCATCGGGCCGACCCTCGCCAAGCGCATCGTGAAGCACCGCGAAGAGACCGGCCCGTTCCCCTCCCGGGACGCGCTGAAGAAGGTTACTGGCCTCGGCCCGAAGACCTACGAGCAGGCGGCCGGCTTCGTCCGCGTCCGCAATGGCGCCCACCCCCTCGACGGCAGCGCCGTCCACCCGGAGCGCTACGCCCTCGTCGAGAAGATCGCGAGCGACGCCGGCATCCCGCTCACCGAGTTCGTCGGGAACGAAAAGGCCGTAAAATCCATTCGTTGGAACAGCTACGTCTCCGCGGACGTCGGCTTGCCGACCCTCGAAGACATCCAGAAGGAGCTCATGAAGCCGGGGCGCGATCCCCGCGACGCCTTCGAGCCGCCCGCCTTCCGCGACGACGTCCGGACGATGGAAGACCTGAAGCAGGACATGGTCCTGGAAGGGGTCGTCACGAACGTCACGGCGTTCGGGGCGTTCGTCGACATCGGCGTCCACCAGGATGGGCTCGTCCACATCTCCCAGCTCTCCGATCGCTTCGTGAGCGACCCCCACCAAGTGGTGAAAGTCGGCGAAAAGCTTTCGGTTCGCGTCCTTGAGGTCGACCTCGTCCGCAAGCGCATCGCCCTCACCGCGAAGAGCGGCGTCACCGCGAAGAGCGAAGGGATCGCCCCGCAGGCGCCCCGGGGCCCGAACGATCGCGGCGGTCGTCCCCCCCAGGGGCGCCCCCAGAATCAGGCCAAGATGCCGGCACAAAAGGCCTTTGAGAACAACCCGTTCGCTGCCTTGAAAGGCCTCACACTCAAGAACTGAGCCGCTGGGAGACTCCAAAAGAAACCCCGGGAATCCGCTTGGATCTCCCGGGGTTTTCGCTTTCCAGTGCGTCGAACTCTAATGCACTTTCGCCATCGCGGTGGCGAAGGCATCCGGCTTCACAAACTCGGTAAATCGCGCCGCCTCTTTGCCGGAAGAATCGAGAAGCACGACCGTCGGAAGCCCGCGCACGTCGTACTTCTTCTTCGCCGCGGCGACTTCGGGGAGATCGTCGTCGGTCGCGTCGACAGAAATCGGAACAAACCGGACACCTTCCTTGCGCACCCGTGGATCGGGGAAGGTCTCGTGCTCAAGCTCTTTGCAGGCCTTGCACCAGGAGGCGCCGAAGTCGATGAGGACCGGCTTCTTCTCCGCCGTTGCTTTTGCAATGCCGATTTTTTCGTCGGTCACAAAGACCATATTCGGGGGCGGTGGCTCATCTTTCATGATGCGAAGGGCCTCCGTGCGTGCCGCTTCCACTTTCCGCGCATCGGTCCAACCGAGCAGCAAAAACAATCCGAGGACTGCCGGCAAAATACTTCCCAATTTGGTCGGCTTCGAGAGATGGGCAATCGGGCTCTTACGGCGCTCCGCCGCAATGTGAACCCCGCCAAGGGCGACTCCGGCGATGACGAGAACGCCTGCGAGCGCGCCAAACGTCGGCGAGGGGAGGATCATGCCGGCAAAGAGGTTCGGCCAACGGTCTCGAATGTAAGAGAGGGCCATGTAGGCGAGAACGACGCCGCTCCCCCATTTGATGCCCATCATCCAGGCGCCCCCCTTCGGGAGATTGACGGCGAAGGCGCCGGCCAGGAAGAAGGGGACCCCGAGACCGAGAGAAAATGCGAACATCGCGAGCGAGCCGAAGAGGACATTCTTCGTCTCTCCGATCCAGATCAGCATCCCGGTCATGAAGGGGCCCGTGCACGGCGCGGCGACGAGACCCATCACCAAGCCGAGGGAAAACGCCCCTTTGAAGCCGACGCCACCAACGGTGGAGAGCTTGTTGGTCATTCCCGAGGGGAGCGTCAGCTCAAAGGCGCCGAACATGCTCGCCGAGAGCGCGGCGAAAATCACCACGATCGCCCCGACGACGTAGGGGTTCGCGAGCGCCGACCCCATGACGCTCCCCGTGTAGCCGGCGATGACGCCCATCGGCGTAAAAAGACCTGCGATTCCAAGGACAAACGTCGCCGAGAGCGCCGACCCTCGTGCCCGCGAACCGCCGTCGGTCGCGCCGAAAATGGAGACGGTGATCGGAACCATGGGCCACACACACGGCGTGAGCGACGCGAGAAGCCCAAAGACGAGCGACATCGCGAGGGCCAGCGGCATGCTCTTCTGCGCGTAAGCGGCGAATTGCGAGGTGTTGGAGCCCTCCGCATGCGCAAGCGCCGGAAGCAGGAGGAGAGCACCGGCGAGCGCGCTCGCAACGGCAGCAGACCGACGCGGGATCGGAAGGAAGAGTTTCGAATTCACGGGCTTTTTCTCTGCGTCGTGGGGGAGCGGGCGCGTCTAGGAGCGTCCAGCGGGCATCGTAGTGCGAATCGGCGAGGGCTCCGAGCGGGGAATCACACGACGCGATCGTCGGCGTCACCCCTCGCCAACTCCGCAAGGATGTGTGTAGTCCGCAAAAAATTCCGAATCTTTGCTCGCGCTTGGTCCGAATTCCTTGGTGCACCAATGAATTTCGTTCGCCTAGGTGACGGCATGATGTGTGAATGCTACACCCGTCGTATGGCCAAAGCAGCGGTTCGGGAAGTTCCTCCGCTCGGCCCCGAGGAATGCCTCCAACAGGCTCTCGGGGCGACGACGGCGGTTGCGCGTGTCCGCCTCGCGCGGACCGGACTCGCGGCGCCAACCTTCGAAGACCTTGAAATTCAAGGTCTTCTACTTCGCGAACTCCACCGGGGGCTCCTCGACCAAGGGCTCTTTGAGGCTGCCGAAGAAGCGGCGCTTCAAGGGGCCGCCGTATTTTCGAAGAACCGCGACGAAGATGCGGAGCCGCTGGAAGATGTGCTCCTCCAACTGGCCGCCCGAGCGGCGCTGGCCCGCGGGGATGGGGAGACGGCGATCGCCCACGTCCAGCGCGCCGCACGAAAGGCGCCCAAGGGGCGCCGCGCCTTCCACCACTGGACGCTCGGTTCGTTGCTATTTCTCGCGAAGCGCTACAGCGAAGCGGCGACATCGCTGGCGCGCGCGTCGCGACTTTCTGGCGATGATGCTCCCGGAAAAGCGTTGTATCGCGGCCATTTGGCACTCGTAAAGACCGCCCAAGGCGAGCCCCCAGCCGACCTTCAAGCGATCGTAAACACGCTCGCCGTGTCGCCGACGGCGGCCGGTTACGGCGGCTTTGTCCTCGGCCATCTCGCGTACGCGGCCGGTGAATTTCCAACCGCCGAGCGCTATTTGCGCCGCTTCCTCGCAGGCACCCAGGACGTCGCGCTCGCCGGCGAAATCGCGATGAGTCAGGCGACGTTGGCGAAGATCACCGAAGGGTGAGGTTCGGGACGCTGGCAGGCTAGCGGAGCACCATCCGCACAAGGACCGCCATCACGATTCCCGCGGCGATCAGCCAGACAAGAACCACGGCGCGTCGTGAACCGTCGGCGGAGTGGTTCGGTGCCGTCACCGGTGCTGGCGGCCTGCTTCGCGATCCTTGCGAAGGACTGCCCCCGTCTGTTTCAGCGAATGCGCCGGAGTTTGCGAACGGCTGCGCTGCTTGGAGTTCGATGGTGGCCGCCTCGTCCGGTGCGTCAAATCGTTCCAGAATGGGGGCACTCGCGGCTGAGACGATCAGCCCGTCGAAGGCGGAGGGGCGCTCAAGGTCGCTTGGGAGCGAAGCGGAGGAAAGGGCCTGAATTTCTTGCGTTGCGTCGCCGTCGTTGCCACGGAGCAACGGCGGATGTGCGTCCCGTTCGGGGAGCCCACGCGCGGCGCGTAGGGCTCGCTGCATCGAGCGCGCCGTCGGAAAGCGCCGCGTGTGCTCGAAGGCGACGCCGCGGGCGAGCACCCGGAGGACGTCCCGCGAGATCGGGAGCGCGAGATCTTCCAACGGGGGGAGCGGCACGGTCGCCGCGTCTTGGAGCTCCCGCCACGAGGGGCCGGCGCGCCGGATGCGCTGGCCATGCACCGCCGAAAGCACCGTGAGCGTTGCCGCGAATACGTCGCTCGTACCGTCGACTTCGTCAAAAAGTCCGCGTGCTTGCTCGGGCGCCATAAAGGCAGGAGTCCCGATGAGCGTCCCCGGCTGGGTGAGGCGGTCGACGTCTTCGTCCTCGGAAAAGAGGGAGTCCCCGCCAGGCTCGATCCGCGCACGCGCGCCCGAGCCGCCCGCGTACTCCGCGTCAAGAGCGATCCCGAAGTCGAGAAGGACCACCCGCCCGTTTTCGCAACAGAAAAGGTTTGAGGGCTTGATGTCTCGATGGACGATTCCAGCGTCATGGACCGCGCCGAGAATCTCAAGGATGCGGTCGAGGAACTCCAGGGCTGGCTCGACGGGAATCGGCCCAACGCGCCGAATTCGCCCGAGAAGCGTCTCGCCACGGAGACGCTCTTGCACGAAAAAGGGGACGCCGTCGACGGTGCCTAGATCGAGGAGCGAGCAGACGCCGCTGTGGTCCAGCTTTCCGAGGACCCGCACCTCGCGCTCGAAGCGGGCACGCAGCTCGGGGTCGGCGGCCGCCTCGAGCTTCATGATTTTTACCGCATAAACTTCATCGGTTGCGCCGTTGAGGAGCGACGCCGCGTAGACGACCGACGCCCCCCCTTCACCGATCGGCTCTCCGACGCAGTAGCTCGCCTGGCCGCCGACGAGAACGCGGCCGCTGACTTCGCTGGTCGTTCGCTCGATCACGGGCGTTAGGCGGGGGACTGGCGATTGGCGCACAATGTCATCGTCTACACGAAAACCGTCCCCAGGCAATGAAAGTGGCGGTCAGCCGAAGACGGCCGCTGCGTTCTGGCGCGCCTGCATTTCGGCGAGTTCAGAGGCATCTTGGGCGACGCCAAGGAGGCGGATGGTTGCGGCGGCGACGAGCCCGGAGCCGAGCTCCATGGCGCGGACGTTGAGGATGCCATCGGCATCGAGTTCAAACGTGACTTCTACGCGAACTTCGCCGCGGACCCCCTGGGGAAGATTCGCGAGAACGAGTTCACCAAGATAGGCATTCTCAGCAAATTTGGGGAGTTCCCCCTGGGCGACGCGCACAACGACGGACGTTTGATTGTCTCGTGCCGTCAAGAATACACGACTGCGATCGCAGGGGACCGGCGTATTCGCACGAATGAGGACGTCGCTGTAGCCGCCTGCGGTCTCCACGCGCAGCGAAAGAGGCGTCACGTCGATCAAGAGCGCATTCCCGCTCTTGGGCGTAATCGTACTCGTCTCAGGAGTGTTCAAAAGCATCCGGCCGTCGGCCATCGCTTGCGGCGCAAACACCGGCGATCGCTGGATGAGCGTCGCTTCAGAAAACTCCATGCGGACGGGGCTCGTCGCGCTGAAGCTACGCGGTTGAGCAGGCGCCCCAAAATCGGCGACCGGGGCATGGCCCTGCGACGGGGGGGCTTCCGGGAAATCAATACGGAATCCGCCTGGTTGCCCCTGGCTCGGCGGCTGCTCGGGGAGCGCGCCGTAGTCGTAGCTCGCCGGCTTCGGCTTGGAGGAGGGGAGCGGCGGGGGCGACGGTGGCGACTGCGGCGTCGAAACGCCGTAGGGATTCGAAGACTTCGGGTGCTCGCTCGGCGAAAAACGGGGCGTCGCCGGTGCCTCGTCGTTGCGCGGGAGACGGGGTCCTGCCGCGACGCTGACAACGGGGGCCGTCTCGTAACTCCCTGCAGTAGCAGTGCTTTTGTTGACGACCGTCCTGCTCGGTCCCTTCGTCCGCGCAAGGGCGTGGGCCTGGATGGCAGCGCCAAGGGCGACGACTTCATCGGGATTCACCTTGAGCGTCGGTTGGCGGCCGAAGTAGGCGCCGACCTGCTTCGTGACGAGCGGGAGGCGCGTCGAGCCGCCGACGAGGAGAACCTGCCCGATGTCGGCGGGGGTCTTGCCGATGGCATCAAGGGCACGCTGGGTAACGCCGAGCGTTCGGTCGATGAGCGGTTGAACGAGGGAATCGAGCTCCGCGCGCGTGTAGCGAAATTTCAAGGAGAGCGGCCCGCCGTCGGAGCCGTAGCCGATGTCGTGGAGCGATTCCTCGACGAATTCCTTGGCGCTGAGGTCCTTCTTGATCTGCTCGGCGACCAGCCGCAAGCGGCCAAACATCGATGGGTCTGGCCGTGGGTCGTAGCGGTGTTTCTGTAGGTATTCTAGGGAGATACGGTCTGCGAGGGCGAGGTCGACGTCGTCGCCACCAAGCTGGCTATCGCCCGCCGTCGACAGCACTTCGAAGATCTGACCACTGAGATCGAGAATCGTGACGTCGAAGGTTCCGCCGCCGAGGTCGTAAATGGCGACGCGCTCGGAACCCTGCACCTGCTGGCCATAGGCGAGGGCCGCTGCCGTCGGTTCGTTAAGAATTCGAAGTACTTCCAGTCCAGCGAGGCGACCGGCCACCTTCGTCGAGGCGCGCTGGAGCTCGTTAAAGTTCGCCGGGACGGTGATGACCGCCTTGTCGACCGTTTCGCCGAGGGCTGCCTCCGCCATCGCCTTTGCGCGGCGCAGAATAAACGCGGAAATTTCCGGCAAGCTGTACCGCTGGCCGCGCGCCTGCACCATCACGCTCTGCTTCGGCCCCTCGACGAGGGGGAAGGCGAATCGCTTCGCCGCCTCCTGAACCTCGGGCGACGAAAACGGACGGCCAATCAGGCGTTTGACCGAATAGACCGTGCTCTCCGCGTCGACCATGCGCCGCTCGCGTCCGAGCTCGCCGACGAGAACTTTCCCGGAGGGGTGGAACGAAACGACCGACGGCAGGAGGCGTCGCCCATGCTCATCGGCAAGCGTGACCGCTACGCCGTCGGCGACGGCTGCAATTACGGTGTTTGTCGTCCCTAAATCGATGCCGATGGCGAGTCCCATGGTCCCCTCAACATACGGAGTTCTGCGGCGCGGCGCGTGAAGTTCGTCCAGTTTCGCGAAATGCTCAACCGACGACGCGGCGGGAGGCCTGTCGCGCCGCCATGCTGGAAAGTTCTTCGAGGTCGTTGCTCATTCCGACGAGTCGGAGCCTCGCGGAGGCCTCGCGGCCGCTCTTTTGTTCAACGGCCTTTACTTCGAGGGTGCCGTCAGCGTCGAGCGCGAAGGTCACTTGGACGTTCGCTTCGCCGCGCGAAAGTGAAGGAATATCAGTTAGATGAACTTCGCCGAGGTACATGTTCGCTGCGAAGCTGCGCTCCTCCCCCTGGGCGACGCGCACCACCACGGAATCTTGCCCGTCGCGGGTCGTCGAGAATCCGCGTGTGCGGTCGCAAGGGACCTGGGTGTTGGCGCGAATGAGCACATCCGAAAAGCCTCCGGTTGTTTCTACACGAAGCGATAGCGGCGTGACGTCTACGAGGAGCGCGCGTTCTTGCCGAAGGCCGACGCGAGCGGCTTCGACCGGAACGTGCTCAAGCTCTGAAATTCCTAGAAGCTTATTGACGCTTTGCGACGGCTCCGCCGGCCATTGTTCCGGATCTTGGGGGCGCGGACGCCAGACCTCCGGTTCCGCGCGCCCGTGGGGGCTCGGCGGAAGCCCAGGGCGGACTGGTGCGCTTGCAAAGGCGGCATCGGGGCGAGCGGCAAAAGGATCTGTGGGGAGCGTGCGCGCAACCGACTGAAAACCATCGTTTTTCTTGGGGTCGAGCGTGCTCTCGTCCGCAATCGCCGCGACGCCGACGACCGGTGTGGAGGAAGCCGGCGCCGGGACCGGTTTTGCCGGTTTGGTCGCCCCCTTCGAGACCAGCGTCAGATTCGTGGTGAACGTCGATTCGCCCGGATTGCCGGCCGCTTCCTGCGCGGCGAACGGGGAGGGGGGTGGCGGATTCCCCTGGAGGAACGCTTGCCGCGCCGCAGCAATCGCCGGCTCGTCGACGAGCGTCGGTTTGGCGGTGATCGGTTCGTCTTTTCCGCGCTCGACGCTTGGAATAGCCCCTGTTTTCTTTTGAATTTGAGGGCGCGCTGCTGCGGGGGCGACCGGGCGGGCTGGCGGGATTCGCGGCGCGGCCGCCGGGGCGACAGGTGCTGCCGCCGGCGCGGTTGCTGCCGGAGATTGCCCGTGGGAATTCGGGGCACGCACACCGGCGAGCGCGTGCGCCTGAATCGCTGCCCCCAGAGCGACGACCTCATCGGGATTTACCTTGAGGGTAGGCGGGCGACCGAAGGTCTCGGCGACGCTCCGTGACACGACGGGCATCCGGGTCGCGCCACCGACGAGGAGCACCTGGGACATGTGCGACGGTTCCAACCGATGGGCCTGAAGGGCGCTCCGCGTGAGCGCCATTGCGCGATCGAGCAGCGGTTTCGCGAGTGTTTCTAGGGCCAACCGCGTCATTTTGAAGCGCAGCGACAGCGGCACACCGTCTTCGCCGAACCCGAGATCGTGGAGATCCTCGGCGATCTCCTCGCGCGCCGAAAGAAGCTTTTTGATCTCCTCGCCGAGGAGCCGAAGGCGCCCAAACGAGATCGGGTCGGTCCGCGGATCCCACCGAAATCGCGCCACATATTCCTGGGCGATCTGCTCTGCAACGAGGTGATCGATGTCGTCGCCGCCGAGCTGGGTGTCTCCGGCGGTGCAAACGACCTCGAAAACGCGCCCGGAAAGATCGAGGACGGTCATGTCGAAGGTGCCACCACCGAGGTCGAAAACCGCAACGCGTTCCGCCCCTTGCACCTGTTGACCGTAGGCCAGCGCCGCTGCGGTCGGCTCATTGAGAATGCGGAGGACGTCCAGTCCCGCCAGGCGTCCCGCAACCTTCGTCGATGCGCGCTGGAGTTCGTTGAAGTTCGCCGGGACGGTGATGACCGCCTTGTCGACCGTTTCCCCAAGCGCGAACTCAGCAATGGCCTTTGCGCGCCGCAGGACAAACGCGGAAACTTCAGGAAGTGTGTAGCGTTGGCCGCGCGCCTCTACGAGAACGGCGTCTCGGGGACCTTGTACGAGCGGAAACGGGAAACGCGGCCGTGCCTGCTGGACTTCCGGCGTCCCGTAGGAACGCCCGAGGAGGCGCTTCACCGAATATACGGTGTTTTCCGGATCGACGATCCGTCGCTCGCGGGCGAGATCGCCGACAAGAATATTGCCCGATGGGTGGAAGGAGACGACCGACGGAAGCAGGCGCCGGCCGTGCTCGTCTGCCAGCGTAGTCGCCACCCCATCGACGACCGCCGCAACGACCGTATTTGTGGTGCCGAGGTCGATGCCCACCGCGATTCCCATGGTCGAAATAGCCTACTTGGAACCACGTGCAATGTGGGGGGATTGTTCGCGCAGGTACCTCGGAAAGGTCGTGGATTTCCCTACCTTCCGGTGGTCACAAGGGGCCGTCGGCGACCGAGTGATGGCGCCCCCTCCTGCGCTTCGTAGCAAACGATCGGAGGGGCGCATTGAATTGGCATTCCGTGCCCGCGAAAAGTGACGCAACGCGCCGTCCTCGAAAAGCGCAACGGGCATTCTGAATGAGGTTTCCGCGATCGGAGGGGCGGGCGCCGGTTCCAACTTTCGCGTATGTTCCGCCGCGATGAAACGTGCACCGCACATGCGTCTCCTCCCGCTCTTTCCCGTTCTTGCGGGACTCCTCGCTGCCTCGGTGACGGCGTGCTCCACGGAGGACACTGGCCCCTCGTACCCGGCCGGCTGCGAGCCGCTTCTCGGCGAAACCGACTGCGTCGCCCCGTTCCCCTCCGATTATTTTCGAGTCGCCGACGCAAAAACCCGGACCGGTTACGTCGTCGCGCCGAGCGGCGCGGGCAAACTGCTCACCGCCGACGGGCGGGATGGCGACGTCAACGCGTATGCGCCCGACGATGGGTTCTCGCGGCTCCCGTCGATCGTTGGCGCCCTCCACGGCCCGATCGTCGCCACCGGCCTCCCGACGGTTCTCGACGACCCTGCCGTCTCGATGAGCGCGACTTCTGCCACAGTGATCCTGCGCGCGGACACTGGCGAATTTGTGGCCCATTACAGCGATATTCCTCCGAAAACTACTGTGACGGGGGCCCGCGCCATTGTCCTCCGACCCACCGTCGTGCTCGCCCCGAAGACGCGGTACATCGTCGCGATTCAGCGGGTCCGCACGGAAGCGGGCGCACTCGCCGACGCCGGGGCCGGATTTGCCCGACTCCGCGACAAGGCGAGCGCTTCGGCGTCGCTGGCGGCGCTGGAACCTCACTACGAAAACGATATTTTCCCAGTGCTTGCAAAGGCGGGCGTCGACCGGGCGGGGCTCCAGCTGGCCTGGGACTTCACGACCGGGAGCGAAGAGGCGGTCACCGCCGATCTGCTCGCCATGCGCGAAAAGACGCTCGCCTGGCTCGAAACGCACACCCCGCGGGTGTTTGACGTCGTCGAGGACCCTGCGGAAGAGAAAGGGGACCTCTGGAAGGTCTTCCGGGGCAAGATCGAGGGGCCGCGCTTCGTCGACAAGGACACATCTGGCGCATTGATCGTGCGCGGTGAAGACGGACTTCCGAAGGAGAATGGTGTCACCGTCTTCGAGTTTGTCGTCGCCGTCCCGACGAGCGTTCGTGATCGCTTTGAGCCGGGGCGCTATCTCGCCCTCGGACACGGTTTTTTCGGGTCTCGCGACGAAGTGACCTACGGCGGCTCCCAGAAGCTCGCGACGCGCCTCGGCGCCGTCCTTGTCGGCATCGATTGGGCCGGTTTCGCGACGGCAGACGCCGCGAAAGTAGCCGGAGATATTCTCGGAAACCCGGGGCGAACGCCGAGCTTCCGCGAGCGGGTCGAGCAGGGGCTGATGAACTGGCTCGTCACCTCGCGCGCCATGACGACCGTCTTTCCGACGATTGATCTCTTCAAACGCCCCGCATCGGGGCCCGGCGTCGTCGTGAACGACAAAGGGATTTCCAATGCGGGAAAGCTCCTATTTGATACCGAAAAGATGGGCTACTTCGGTGCGAGTCAGGGGCAAATTCTTGGGACGGTGATGGCGGCGCTCAATCCAGATTTTACCCGCTACGGGGTGAACGTCGGTGGCGCCGCATACACGCACATGATGCCGCGAGCGCGCCCCTTTGAGCCGCTGCTCGGCCTCGTCCGCAACAGCTTCGAAAGCGACACCGACCCGAACCCGATCGCGACGGAGGTCTTCATTGCCGGCCTCGCGCGAAAGATGGAGCCGATCGACCCCGGAATCTGGGCCCCGTTTGTCCTCGAACGGAAGCTCCCGAAATCCCCTCAGGATCGCCAGGTGCTTGTGCAGACCGGTCTCGCCGACTCGGCGGTCCCCAACGTCGGCGCCTTTCTCTTGGCGCGGGCCATGAAGCTCTCGCAGACGGGCCCTGCCGCCGCAGAAATTCCCGGAATTCCAACGACTACCGATAAGCTCGCGTCGGGTCTCACTACCTTTGACTTCGGCGTCGACCGAAACCAGACGCTCGCCTACGCGCCGGTCCCGACGAACGACGTCCACGAAGGGGTCCGCGTCGATCCGAACGCACTCACCGAACTTGAGCGCTTTTACGACGGCGAGGGGGTGATCCACCCCTGTTCGGGAGCCTGCAAAGCGGGCACGAACAAGTAACCGAAATACCTGCGCTAGTAGTGGGGGGGCCGGTCGCGCTCGAAGGCCTGAAGAGGGTCGAGGTCGCCGCCGTCCCCCTCGCCGCTTCCGAGCTGGCGGGCGGCGAGCGCGGCGAGATCGGCGCGAAGGCGATCGATCAGCTTGGATTGATCGGCGACCACTGTGGAAAGCTCGTCCACCAACCGATCGAGCTGCATGTACCGAAGCTCAAGGTCGACGAGCCGCGAGTCTTCTGTGCTCATTTGAGTACGAAGTTGCAGGCGGCCGCCTGTTGGGCGTTGTTCACATCAGGCGGCACGGCCTCGACC
>JAAFHJ010000299.1 GCA_013298325.1 Myxococcales bacterium
TGGGGTTACAACTGGGAACTCGGCCCGTTTGAAGTGTGGGACGCCCTCGGCTTCAAAGAGACCGCGGAGCGCATGAAGAAGGACGGCATCGCCCTTCCGGCCAGCATCGACAAGATGCTCGCGAGCGGCGCCACCGGCTTCTACACCGCCGACAACAAGGTCTACGACCTCGTCAAGGGCGAGTACGTCGCCCGCAAGGTCGACGCCCGCGAGGCGACGTTCACCATCCTGAAGCGCGGCGAAGCGCCCGTCCTCAAGAACGACGGCGCAGAAGCCTGGGACCTCGGCGACGGCATCCTCGGCCTCACCTTCAAGACGAAGGCGAACAGCATCGATCCCGATGTTATTTCCATGCTTTCCAAGGCGGCCGAGAAGGCGGAGACCGACTTCCGCGGCCTCCTCGTTGCCAACGACGGCGAGCACTTCTGCGTCGGCGCGAACCTCTTCCTCGTCGTCATGGCGGCGGGTGCCGGCCAGTGGGACCAGATCCGCTCGATGGTGAAGGGCTACCAGGACGCGACCCAGCGCCTCAAGTACGCCACCGTCCCCGTCGTCGCCGCCCCCTACGGCATGACGCTCGGCGGCGGCATGGAGCTCTGCTTCGCCGCCGACAGCGTCCAGGCGGCTGCCGAAACCTACTCGGGCCTCGTCGAAGTCGGCGTCGGCCTCATCCCCGGCGGCGCCGGCACGCTCAACATGCTCTGGCGTGCGCTCGAGGGGATTCCGGAAGGGATCACCAACAACGCCGTCACCTTCGAAGCGGTCGCAAACACCTTCAAGAACATCGCGATGGTCAAGGTCGCGACGAGCGCAGAAGAGGGCAAACAGTTCGGCTACTTCCGCAAGACCGACGGTATCTCTTTCGACAAAGCCCGCCAGGTCACGGACGCAAAGAAGCGCCTCATCGGCCTCGCTGAGTCCGGCTACCACCCCGCCTCGCCCCGCGCCTACACGCTCCCCGGCGAGAGCGGCATCGCGACGCTCGGCATGCTCGTCGACACCCTCGTCGCCGGTGGTTACGCCTCCGAACACGACGGCAAGATCGCGCGAAAGCTCGCAGAAGTGCTCTGCGGCGGCCGCGGTGGCGCCTCGCGAGAGGTCACCGAGCAGGAGATCCTCGATCTCGAATGCGAAGCCTTCCTCTCCCTCTGCGGCGAAGCGAAGAGCCAAGAGCGCATGCAGTACATGCTCATGAACAACAAGCCGCTCCGCAACTGATCGCCCCCGAAAGCGTCCCTCGAAAAGGATTTTTGTCATGAAAGAAATCGTTATTCTCGATGCGGTTCGGTCGGCGGTCGGCCGTGGCCACAAAGGCTCGCTCGCCCAGCGCCGCTCCGACGAGCTCGCCGGCGAAGTGATCGCGGGGCTCCTCGCCCGCGTCCCCCAAGTGAAGCCGGAAATGATCGACGACCTCGTCCTCGGCGTCGCGATGCCGGAAGGCGAGCAGGGGCTCAACGTCGCCCGCGTTGCCGGCTTCCTCGGCGGCCTCCCCCAGGAGTCGTCGGCGATGACCATCAACCGCTTCTGCTCCTCCGGTCTTCAGGCGATCGCCCTCGCGGCGGGCGCCCTCTCGATCGGCTCTGACGAGTACGTGATCGCCGGCGGCGCGGAGTCGATGAGCATGGTCCCGATGACCGGCTTCAAGATCTCGGCCTCCAGCGAAGCGATCGCCCGGTTCCCGACGGTCTACACGCCGATGGGCATCACTGCGGAGAACGTCGCCAAGAAGTTCGGCGTCACCCGCGAAGAGCAGGACAAGTTCGCCCTTTGGAGCCAGCAGAAGGCCTCGAAGGCGTTGGAAAACAAGGTCTTCGAAGACGAAATCGTCACCGTTCAGGGCGTCAAGTTCAACGGCAACGAGCGCATCACCTTCGACTTCCGCCGCGACGAACTCGTCCGCCCGGAGACGACCCTCGAAGGGCTTGGCGCCCTGAAGCCGGCCTTCTCGATGACCGGCTCGGTCACTGCCGGCAACGCCTCGCCGATCTCGGACGGCGCCGCCGCCGCCCTCCTCACGACCCGCGAAAATGCAGATAAAATCGGCGCGAAGCCGCTCGGCATCTTCAAGGCGTTCACCACCGCTGGCGTCGACCCGGCGCTCATGGGCATCGGGCCCGTCCCGGCGATCCGCAAGCTGCTTGCGAAGACCGGCCTCAGCATCAAGGACATCGACCTCTTCGAGGTCAACGAGGCCTTCGCAAGCCAGTGCGTTTACGTACAAAAAGAGCTCGGCATCCCCGATGAGAAGCTCAACGTGAACGGCGGCGCTATCGCCCTCGGTCACCCGCTCGGCTGCACCGGCGCGAAGCTCACCGCCTCGATTCTCTACGAATTGAAGCGCCGCGGTCTCAAGCGCGGCATCGTCTCGATGTGCATCGGCGGCGGCATGGGCGCAGCCGGGCTCTTCGAACTCGCCTGAGCGACGCGCCGACTCCGGCAATCAACAGCGAAACGGCCCTCTCGCACGGCGAGCGGGCCTTTCCTGTTTTCGGGCCACCGGAACCGCCGAAAGGTCGTGTAGAAGCCCTTTTCATGCGCCCGTCCTCGACCATGCGCCGCCCGCTCCGCGCGCCGTTCGCCCCCTTTGCGTTCACCGCCGCGGCGATCCTCGCCTTTGCGAGTGGCTGCACGCCGAAGGAGAGCGGCCGCTGCTTCGTCGAGGGGGATTTGCGCTGCGATGGCACCGCGAAGGCGCTCGTCTGCACCGAAAAAAGCTGGAAGTCGGTCGACTGCCTCGGCGCCGCCGGCTGCGCAGCAACACCGACGCCGACCTGCGACGAGAGCGTCGGCAAGTCGGGCGGAAATTGCTGGTTTTCCAATGGAAACGGCGTCGCCTGTGAGACAGCGACGAATGCAGTCCTCGCCTGCACTTCGGGAAAATGGACGCCCAGCAAGTCCTGTGGCGGCAAGCGTGGCTGCACGGTGACCGCCGCCGTCGGAGGCGTTTCCGATCTCGCCTGCGACGACAGCGTGGCAGCTGTTGGCGAAACCTGCGACAGCGACGCGATCGCTTGCTCGAAAGATGGCGCCCACTTGCTCGTTTGTAAGGGCGGAACCTTTGCCGTGAAGACCGCTTGCGGCGGCGACAAACACTGCGCCGTCGAGGGGGACGCGACGCGTCGTCTCGCGCGCTGCGACGGGTCGAAGGGGAGCGTCGGCGCCGCCTGCGAACCTGGCGCATTTGCTTGCTCCATCGACGGTTCCCGCGTCCTCACGTGCAAGGATGGTCTTCTTGCCGAACAGGCGACCTGCGCTTCCGGGCATACCTGCCACGTCGACCCTGACGGCACCGATGCCTCGAAAATCGGCTGCCGCTGAAACACGAAAAATTCTGCCGACAAACGCAGAAGACCCCGGCTTCAAACCGGGGTCTTCTTCGATCAGCCCTGAAGGCCGACCGACGACGTCACTTGTTGACGTTCTGGGTGACGATCACGTCTTCCGACGGGAGGGCGACGTCCGGCTTGTCCTCGGCGGTGACCTGAAGGATGAACGAGGTATCCGGGACGGTCACGTCCTTGAGCAGGCCGACGCGATCGCTCTCGTCGTACTTGAGGGCGCCGACGCGCTGCCAGGGGGCATCGCCGCCTTTGCGCTGCCAAGCGACGAACGCATTGGCCGACGGCTTGATCGTCTTCGGCGGCGGGAGGAAGGAGATCGTCATGTTGAGGCGGGTCTGAACTTCCGCCTTCATGACGTCGGCCTTGATTTCCGTCTTGGCGCCGGGAGCGCGGGGGCTCGTGTCTTGGGTGTATTTGAGCGTCCCGCCGCAGGCGACGAGGAAGGAAAGGGCGAGGGCGGTTGCGCCGATCTTACCGAGCTTCATGAATAGCCTCCTGGCGAAAAAGGGCACCGGAGGTACCCCAACGCCCGAGGCGATGGGGTGCGAAAGAAGACCGATGCGCGAGGCGGCACCGTATCCCAAAGTTTGCCGGATGAGAACTGTTTCGAAAGAATTTCCGAGTGTTGTAGCGGGAACAACGCGAATTGAAGTCCCGCAGCTACACTCCCTAGCGCGATCTGCGGGTCGGCGGCGGCGGCGGCGGCTCGCAGGCCGCACCTGAATCCCGATTCAGCCGGCTCGCCAACTGTGGTAGCTCGCTTCGCAACTATGCTGTTCTACGCGCTTTGTGCGGTCGGTCTCGGCGTGCTCGGCCTCGTCCCGAAGGTACTCTTCGACGACGACCTCGGGTGGAAGGGGCGAGCGATCCGCTTCATGGCACTCGTCCCGATCGGCGCCGGCCTCTTCGGATTCGGCGCGCTCAACATCAATCGCACCTCGGGGCGCACGTTGCCGGCCCCGGAAGCGTCGACCCTCTTCGATGGAATTCGCTACGAACGCCAGGTGCGCTCCGTCGGCGAGCCGCTTGTCTGGCACACCGTTCGAGCGTCGCTTGAAAACGACGGTCTGGCCGTTGAGGTCACCCCTGGCCACCCGGGGCGCCTTCTCCCGCTCGAGTCGCGAAAGACGACGACGGCGCTCCACGACTTCCGCTGGTCGGTCGCGATCAATGGCGGGCCCTTCGAGCCGAATGGCAATGAAGACGTGAATCTTCCTCCGCTTTTTGAAAGCGCTCCCGTGCGCCCCCTCGGCCATTCCGTCGCTCAGGGAAATGTGTATGGTGCAACCAGTCCCGGCAACACCCTCTGGGTTGGCCTCGGAAACAAGCTTGCGGTCAACGAAAAGCCGATGAGTGCCCAGTACGCCGTTTCCGGCGACTGCACGCCGGTCGTGAAGAAAGCGGTCGGCGACCTCGGCGGCTGCCTCAAGAGCAACGCGCGGATCGCTCGATCGTTTGCCGGTCTCGCCGACGGCGGAAAAACGCTCGTGTTGCTCGTCGTCGACGGCTCCCAGGACGCCTACAGCGTCGGCGCTACTGCGAAGGAACTCGCCGACTTGGCGATCGCCGCCGGCGTTACGGATGGCATCGAACTCGGCTCCGGCGCCAACTCGGAGCTCGCAACGCGCGGTGAAGACGGGAAGCCTTACCTGCTCAACGTCCCCGTTTCTGGCGGCCTCGCCGGCGAAGAACGCCCCGTCGGCAACCACCTCGGGATCACGGCCCGCGCTCGGTTTGCATCGGCCCTCTGAGACGCCCGCCCACCAAACAACAAACCCCGAACTCGAAAGAGTTCGGGGTTTTGTTATTGGGGGAAGTCCCCATCAGCCGGTGTGTGCTTCGAGCATCCAGAGCCACTTGTCGACGCTGCGCGACGTCCCCGTAAAGAGGTCGCTCGTGCCGGCGTCCTTTTCGCTCGCCGTCGCTTCGATGGCGAAACGAACGTTCTTCGCGAACTTTGCAACGGTCGCGATGACCGCGCGAAGCACGTCGGGCCCCTGGTGCGTCGCCGGCGCAAAGGGGGGCAACAGAGAGACGGCGCCCGCGATGTCGGCCGCCTTCCCCTTGACCGGGAAGCCGAGAGCGATGCTCCGTTCGGCGAAGTCATCGGCATAGTCGTCGGCATCGCTCGCAATCTTGTCAAAAAGTGCGTGCAGTTCTGAGAAGTTCGGTCCGCGGACCGTCCAGTGGGCCTCTTTCACGCGAAGCTTCAGTTCGAGAGCTTCGTAGAGCGCCGTTTGCAGAATCGTGGCAACCCGCTCGCGGTTTTCGACGGGGAGGTCGTGATTGGTCGGATACATCGCGGTTCCATTTCGTGAGGGGGAAGGGAATATGGCGAAGACGCCAACGGCGGCGACACTACCCGCAGGGAGCTTCGCCGCCGTGAGGCAAGATGCGACAGGGCTGCTAGAGCATGCCGACCGTCGTCGCTGCCGCCGCGATGACCGAAGCGGTGCGGACGGCGTCGTGGACTTGGTCTTCCGAAAGGCCGCCATCGAGGACGACTTTCTCGTGAGACTTGACGCATGTTTCGCACGCGTTGATCGCGGAAACCGCGAGACAAGCGAGTTCGAAATCGGCTTTGTTGGTGGCCACTTGACCGAGGCGGTTCATCCGGAGACCGGCCCGCTTCGTTCCGTAGACTTCCTTCCCGACGAGGTGCCGGAAACGGTAGAATACGTTGTTCATGGCCATCAACGAAGCGGCCGCCTTCGCATCTTCGAAAACGCCATCGGAAGCGACTCCGCGTGCGTCTGCGACGAGGGCGTCCACCAGCGGGCGGCAGCCGAGCGCGTAGGCACTCGCGATCGCGACGAGCCACCGTTGATCGGTAGTGAGCGTCGAAGAACCGCGGAGTACCCCGTCGAGATTCAATCGCGTATCTTTGGCCGCGTCCGGAAAGGAGTCGCGGAGGCTATCAATGGCGCTCATGGTGTTCACCCGAGGGTCGCTTGACCCTTTTCCCAGTTGCAGGGGCAGAGTTCGTCGG
>JAAFHJ010000301.1 GCA_013298325.1 Myxococcales bacterium
ACAACGATCGGCAGGAGCGGCCCGAAGCTCTCTTCTTCGATGAGCGCCGTCGCCTCGTCGGTGACCTTGAGGACGGTTGGTGCATAGTGCAACGGATTTTCGGCGGTGCCGCCCGCCTCCGCCTGGGCGACGAGGACTTCCGCCTTGCCGTCGGCGACCGCGCCATCGACGTGGCGCGTGACGATCGCCTTCTGGGCGGCGGTCGCGAGGGGGCCGACGTCGCTCGCCTTGAGCGTCTTCACCAGGGCGACGACCTTCTCCGTGAACGCAGCGGCGACGCTCTCGACGACGTAAACGCGTTCAATACTTGCGCAATTCTGGCCCGCGTTTGTGAAGGCCCCCCAGACGATCCCCTGGGCGGCGCGATCGAGGTTCGCGTCGGCAAGGACGATAGCGGCATCTTTGCCCCCGAGCTCGAGGCTCGCTGGGATGAGCTCCTCCGCGCAGGCGACGGCGACTTTGCGGCCGGTCGCGACGCTCCCAGTGAAGACGACGAGATCGACGCCGCTCGCCGGCAGTGCAGCCCCGATACGCCCATCCCCTTCCAGGTGGCCGAGGAGGTTCGGCGGCAGGATCCCCTCAAAGAGGGACGCAACAAGCGCATTTGTTTTTGGGGTGACTTCGCTCCCCTTGAAGACGACCCCGTTGCCTGCAAGCAGCGCCGGAATGAGCGTGCGCAGCGGCAAAGCGACCGGGAAATTCCACGGCATGATCACGCCGATGACCCCCCGCGGGACGCGATCGGTCACCCCTTCCTTCTTCGGAAAGGAGATCGGATCCAATTCGGCTTCTTCCGGAAGGAGCGCCCCCTCGATCTCGCTGCACCACCAACGCACCAAGTCGGCGGAGGGGACGACCTCGGAGAGCCAAGACTCGGCGGCCGGCTTGCCGAGCTCTTCGGCGAGGGTGCTCGCGATTTCGTCGCCGCGAGCGAGGATGCGATCGGCGAGTTTTCCTACAATTTCAGCACGTTCAAAGGGGGGCTTCTCGCCCCACGCTTGCTGAGCAGCCCTTGCCGCAGCGACCATCGTCTTCGCTTCACTCATGGCGGAGCCGTCTACCGCGAAACGCAGGAAATGCCCCCAACAGAACGGGCGCCGAGCGGAGACTCGGCGAAACCGTTGCCGCGGAGCGTCGTTGCGATCTGGGGCCCCATCGACTAGCTCTTGAAAACGGTTTTCATGAGTCCCGTCGCCCCCCTAGCCGCTGATGCGCGTCCTCAGACGCTGGATCTCCTTCCGCGGGGGCAGCAGGCGCAGGTGGTTGGAGTTCCTGCTGATTCTGCGGTCGCAGCCTGGCTTGCCGCCGTTGGAATCGCCCAAGGGGAGGAGCTACTCGTGCTCCGGCGCGGCCTCTTCGGTGGCCCGCTTCACGTGCGGACCGGCTGTGGCGGCGAGTTTGCCGTCGCGCGCTCCCTCGCCGCGGAGATCACCGTCGTTTCGGTGGCCGCGTGAACGCCGAAGATTGCCACGGCCCGTCAGCGGTCGTTCGATCCCCGGTCGGCGGCGAGCCGCTTGAGTCGGCCGCGAGCGACCGTGGGACGACCGACCGCCGCGTCGTCCTTCTCGGCCGCCCGAACAGCGGCAAGAGTTCTCTGTATAATGCATTGACTGGCGGCAGTGCCCACGTCGGGAACTACCCGGGGATCACCGTCGACGTCCTCGAAGGGGAAGTCGAACTGCCGACGGGCGGGCGTGTGCATCTCTATGACCTTCCAGGTCTTTATTCGCTCGCTTCTGCCACCGATCCCGACAGCGACGAGGGCGTTGCCGCCCGGTTTCTCGGCCGCAGTCGTGGCGAGGGGGCGTTGCCGCTGGTGGCTCAAATCATCGACGGGACCCAGCTCGCCCTCGGCCTCCGGCTCACGACCGAGCTCCTCGGCGCCGGCTACCCGCTGCTCGTCGTCGTCACCCAGGCCGATCGCCTCGCCAGCCACGGGCAGGTTCTCGACGGCGCGGCCCTGGAAGAGGCGCTCGGGGCGCCGGTCGTTGTTGTTAGCGCGCGCTCCAACACCGCGAAAGCACTCGTTCTTGAGGCGATCGCGGCCCATCCACAGACGCCCCCCGAAGCCCGTAGCATCGACGCGAAGGCCCTCGCGAAGGCGGTCCTCCGGGAAGCGACCGACGCAAAAGCGGCCCAGCGGCGCGCCCGCGAGCGGACGGGGAAGATCGACGCCGTCCTGCTCCACCCGATCGTCGGCCCGATCCTATTTCTTACGCTGATGGGGGGCCTTTTTGCGGCGGTGTTTCTCGTCGCCGACCCGGCATCGACGTTCCTCGATTTCCTGAAAGGAAAACTCGCCGGCGTGATCACGCGGCGCTTTGGCGAAGGGCTCATCACGAGCTTCATCAATGATGGAATCCTCGGCGGCGCCGGCACCGTGCTCGCATTTATGCCGCAAATTGTGCTGCTTACGGTCGCCATGGAGCTCCTTGAAGCGAGCGGCTACCTGGCACGTGGCGCCTTTCTTGTGGATCGCTTTTTGCGACTGTTCGGCTTTTCCGGGCGTGCTTTTCTCCCTTTGTTGATGGGGCACGCGTGCGCAGTTCCTGCCATTGGAGCAACGCGCGTCGTCCGCGATCCGAAGGAGCGCCTCACGAGCATTCTCGTCATTCCGCTGATGACCTGCAGCGCCCGCATGCCGACCTACGCCCTCGTCACGAGCGCGTTCTTCGCCGGGCGGAGCGTCTTCTTTCGCGCGGCGCTCTTCGTCGGCCTCTATGCGGCCGGGATTCTGAGCGGCCTCGTCGCGAGCCTCATCCTTCGGAAGACGGCGACCCGCGGAAAGACGCTGCCTCTTGTCCTTGAGCTACCGGCCTATCGACTGCCACAAGCTCGCGTAGTTCTTCGAAAAGGTTGGCTTTCCGGCAAGCGCTTTTTCCGCGACGTCGGCACGACGATCCTCGCCGTTTCGGCGCTCCTCTGGGTGGGCCTTTCGGTGCCGGTCCAGCCGGCGAGCGCGGGCGGGACGGTCGCCGAGAGGAGCGCCGCCGCCGCCGTCGGAAAGGCGCTGGAGCCGGTTACCGCGATTGCCGGCTTTGATTGGCGTATCAACGTCGGACTCATTGGGAGTTTCGGGGCGCGCGAACTCATGGTCGGCACCCTCGGCATCATTCACGGCATCGAGGGGGCCGATCAAGACGATGCCCCCCTCGCCGAAAAGCTCCGCACCGCCACGAAGAACGACGGAACCCCGCTCTATTCGCGCGCGACTGGTCTTGCGCTGCTCGCATTTTTCGTGCTCGCCTGCCAGTGCATGAGCACCGTTGCGGCGATTAAGCGGGAGACGAAGAGCTGGAAATGGCCTTTGTTCGTCCTCGCCTATACCTACGTTGCCGCGTATGTCGTTGCGGTGGTCGTCTACCAGGGGGCGCGCCTCTTCGGTCTCGGTTGAGCGGTGGCCCTTCGCAGTCGATTTGGTCTACGGACGCAGCTCCTCGCCCTCTTTGCCGGGCTTGCGGCGGTGTTTCTGGCCCCCGTCTATTTCACCGGCGCTTCCGCGGCGCGCGCGCTCCTTCACGCCGGGCGAGATGACGCAGCGCGGGGCCTTGGGCGCGCGGTCGCCGCCCACGTTGAGGAGGTCGCCCGGCACGGCGATCGGGCCGCCGTCCAGCGTGCCCTGAGCCTCCACAGCGGGCCTGGCGGCGTCCTCGCCGCGCGGGTGACCGACCATCAGGGCGTCCTCCTTGCGGAGACGGGGCGCACTCCGGTCGAAACGGCCCCAACAATCCGAGAACACACGCGAAATGCGATTCTCAATGGGCACCGTGTCGTGCTCTTGGACCTACCGCTTCGCACCGTCGACGTCCATCTCGCCCTCGACGCCGAGGTCGACGAGCACCGCGCCGACCCGGTCGCCCGCCTCCTCGCGTTGCTCGCCGCCCTCTTCGCCGCCGGGCTCGCTTTTTTTACGTGGATTCTGCTTGGGCGCCTCTTCGTCCGCCCTCTCGATGCGCTCGTCGGGAACGCGGAAAAGATCGCCGCCGGCGCCCGGACCTTCGCCCCGATCCCGACCGGCACCGCCGAAACGGAGACGCTCGCTGCCAGCCTGCGGACGATGAGCCTCTCGCTTTTCGCCAAGGAAAAAGCCCTTCAAGACAAAGTCCGCGAGCTCGGCGAGGCGACCCTCCGCCTCTCGGAGACCTCTTCGGCCCTCGTGTCGAGCGAGCACTACGCGGGGGTCGGCAAGCTTGCTGCTGGGATGGCCCACGAAATCGGCAACCCGATCGCCGCATTGCTCGGCCTCCAAGAGCTCGTATTGAGTGGCGACCTGACGCCCGAGGAACAGCTCGATTTCGTCGCACGGATGCACAAGGAAACGACGCGCATTCACGGCGTCCTCCGCGATCTGCTCGACTACGCACGCAGCGGTGGCAACGACGGATCGCTCGCTTCTTCGGGAGGTTATGCCGCTGCAGGGAGCTGTGATGCGGTCGTCGTCGTCGACGATCTGCGAAAGCTCCTCGCTCCGCAGCGAAATTTCAAAGACATTACTCTCGATATTGCATTGCCCCCTTCGATGATCGTGCCGCTGCCGGCGCCGCGGCTTCTGCAGGTGCTTCTGAACCTCGCGATGAACGCCGCCGACGCGATGAACGCGGACGCCGAAGATCGCGCTACCCGCGCCCCCGATTGCGCACCACATGTGATTCATCTTCTCGGAACTAATGGAGAAAATGAGGTTCGGCTTTCCGTCTGCGATACCGGTCCCGGCGTGCCCCCCTCGCTTCGCGCGAAGATTTTCGAGCCGTTCGTCACAACGAAGGAGGTCGGCGCAGGGACGGGCCTCGGGCTCGCCGTCTGCAAGGGGATTGTTGAGGCGGCGGGTGGGCGCCTCGAACTCGATGGGAGCTACACGGACGGGGGCGCCTTCGTGCTCACGTTCCCGCGCCGAGGTTAGATCCGGTTAGATCTATCCGGTTAGGCGCCGAGGTTAGATCCGGTTAGATCTATCAACGGTTAGTTAGATCTATCCGACAGTTAGATTTAGAGAAACAAGAGCAGGTACTTGGGGGCGTTCGGGGACCTCGAATTTGGACCACTTGCGGGCATGATGCACGTAAATCCCACCCCCGGCCGGCCCCAGCCCCCCTCGAATCCCCCTCAACCCGGCCTCTCATGCCCCAAGTCTCTGCGCTCGCCCCAAATTTTCCCCTCGCATCGACAAATTCACAAACGCAGGACGCGCGGAAACAGACCCCCTTTCGAGAGCCTGCCCCGCGCTATTCAATTCCAGGATCGGACGCAGCTGTCTCCGCCCGATCGGAGAATACGGCGGCTAGGCCGCTCGTGCGACCGGGGATGCCTCTCGCGGATAGCCGTAGGCGAAGTGCATTTTTCCGGTCCCCGCCGGGAAGGTGACGCGCCGCTTTCCGGCCTTCACTGCCTCGAGCGCGATCCGATAGGCCTTTCGAAATGCACGCATTTCCGCGATCAACCGCTGGGCCGCATCGAGGTCTCCCGCGGTCGTAAATCGCGGGGTTCGCTCGCCATACCGTTCAAAGCTCGTAGCTCGCGTGTGCGGGCTCGTCGCGAGGACGCGCAGGGGCCCGGCAAATCTTCCGGAGTGGCGTCGTCGTGCCTGTTTGATATTTCGTTCGAGCTGGGCGGCGGTCTGCGTCGTCATTTCCGCGATTCCGCCAAACAAAACCTTCGCCTCCTCGGGCGCAGCGATCCGAAAGGTGACCTCCGGCGCGTTCGTCGCGTCGTCTTGCGCGAGGTACTCAAGCGGCCGTCGCACGACGACCGATTTGCCGCGAAGATCCTCCACCGCAGACACAAACCCAGGCCACTCCTTCGGCGAAGCCACCAGGCCCGCTGCGACCGGATTTGCAATCACATACGCGATCTTGTTTGCGATCGCTTTCGCCCCTTTGAGGCGATTGTACTTCTCGGCGCGCCTCCCGAAGATGCTTTCCGGGAGCCCGTAACGGACCTTCACCATATTCGCGAACATCGCGTTTCGATGTTGGAGGAACTTGCTGATTTCGCCGCGTCGATCAAACAGGATTTCGTGGATGTGATTCGACATGATGCAAACCGCAACCACCTCCACGCCGTAGCGTTCTGCATAGGCGCCGGTCGCATACTGGTAGAGCTTCTCGACGGTTGACGTACGTGGCACCGCCGGGCGCGATGCCGCATCGGAGGAGCTGGATTTCTCGCGACTTGCGTAGTTCGGCGTCAGCTTGTGGGCGCGCTCCACGCAGCGCCGGGTGACTTCGTAAAAGGTTCCGGGGAGGTATTGCTGGGGCGAAGACATGCCCGTCACCCCCAG
>JAAFHJ010000302.1 GCA_013298325.1 Myxococcales bacterium
CCGTGGCTAAGCGTGTGAAGCGTCGGCCAGAGGCAGACGAACGACACGCCGAGCACGAAGAATACGAAACCGACCTTCGTGCGCCACCCGGAATCCATCCGCCCGGGTACCCAGACGAACAACGCCCAAAGTCCGAAAAGTACGGACAAAATGACGAACCAGAAGCCCGGAGGCGTGTCGACGACCTTCGCCTTGTAGAGGCCGAAAGCGATCGCCGGCAGCAAGAACCCGAGCAGGGCTACAATCCCTGCAAAACGACGCGACGAGTTCATTTCTTCTCCGCAGCGAGCTTCGCGTCCTTCCCGTCCCCCTTCGCCTCTTTGAGATCCTTCAGCGGATCTTCCGCGGGCTTCACTTCAAAGGGGCTGAGCGCCGACGCGACCGCCGAGATAAGGACGCCGTTCGCGATCTTTACCTTCGCGAGGCGGCCGTCCATCTCCTGGTATTCACCGACGATTCCACCGACGACCACCTTGTCGCCCTTCTTCAAGGAACTCCGGGCCTCCTCTTCCTTCTTCTGACGACGGAACGTCATGAAGAGGAACGGGACCATGATGAGAAGCGGGAAGAAGGTGACCCACGACGGCATGCCCGACGGCGGGGGTGCGCCGGCTCCTGGAGCCGCCGTAGCGGTGCCAGTCGTCGCCGTGGTCGTCGTGATATTTTGAAGAAGAATCATCGGTTCGCTCGCGGCCGAGGCACGCTCTGAAGCGGGCCCGTAGCAGAGGCGACGCGCCTCCGCAGGGATCGAAGACGCCGACGTCTTCGAAGGGTGGGAGTCGCCGGATACTCGCAAGGGGGCGTATCGTCAATGTTCGTCTCGGGCCGAGCGCGGCGCTACCAACGAGAAACCCGCCCCGGGAGCGTTCCTGGGGCGGGCGGAGGGGTCAGTGTCGGTGCGGTCAGAGGAGGTTCGCCGCGACCTCGGCGAGCTCGGAGCGCTCCCCCTTCGAGAGGACGAGATGCGCCGCGAGTGGATGGCCGCGGAACTTGTCGGCGACGGTGGTGAGGCCGTTCGACGAGCTGTCGACGTAGGGGTTGTCGATCTGCTGCGGGTCGCCGGTGAGGATGATCTTCGTGCCGTCGCCGGAACGCGTGACGATCGTCTTCACCTCGTGGGGGGTCAGGTTCTGCGCTTCGTCGACAATCATGAACTGGCTCGGGAGCGAGCGGCCACGAATGTAGGTGAGCGGTTCGACTTGGAGTTGGCCACTCTCGAGGAGCTCCGCATAGGCCTTCGGGCCCCGCTTCGAGCCGCTTGAGTAGAGGAATTCCAAGTTGTCGAAGATCGGCTGCATCCAGGGATTCAGCTTCTCATCCACGTCGCCAGGCAAGAACCCGATGTCGCGCCCCATCGGCATGACCGGACGCGAAACAAGCATGCGGGTGTAGACGCCATCTTCCACGGTCCGCTTGAGGCCGGCGGCGAGCGCCAGGAGCGTCTTGCCGGTCCCCGCCTTGCCTACGAGCGTGACGATGCGGATCGACTCGTCCAGGAGCAGGTCGAGGGCGAAGCTCTGCTCACGGTTTCGCGGGCGTACGCCGAGGACCCCTTCGCGGGGGACGCGCAGCGCGACGACCGCCTTCTGCTTCGCGTCGTAACGCCCGAGGGCGGTATGCGACGGATTGTTCTTATCTTTCAACCAGATGGAGAGATTGGCATAGAGCCCATCCTCGCTCTCCGGCGTCCATTCCCCGTTCTCGAAGAACGCGTCGACGACGGCCCCATCCACGAGCATCTCGCGGATGCCGTTTTCCTTGTCGGATTGGTCGATTCGCGGGTTGTCGTAGGTCTGCGAGGGCATCCCGAGCGCGTCGGCGCGGATACGAAGGTTCGTATCCATCGTCACGAAGATCGTCGGTCGGCCTTGATCGGCCTCCATCACATCGAAGGCGCACTGGAGGATCGCTCCGTCCATCGCCGCGTTGTCGATGGCCGACTGGAGCTCGGGGCGCTTGGCCGGTACTGCGACGCGGAGCATCGCCCCCGACTCAAGCTTTACGCCCGACGCGAGGGAGCCCTGCTCGCGGAGGCGGTCGAGGATACGTGCGATTTCACGGGCATTTCTGCCGCGCTCGGTCCCTTCCTTCTTAAACTGGTCGACTTCCTCGATGCAATAGATCGGGATGATGACGTCGTTGTCCTCGAACCGGAAGATCGCTCTCGGATCGTGGAGGAGAATGTTCGTGTCGAGGACGTAGTTCTTCTTCATCGTCAAGGTTGTCGGCATATTGCCCGACCTCCCGCGGACCGCGCGGGAAATCGTCGCGAGCGGCGAAACTCCCCCCAAATTTCGTTTTATGCCGACGAACGCCCCCCTCGAACTCCCCGCTTGGCACGGGCCGATCACGCGCCTCGCCCGCGAGAGCATCGCGGCGATCCGCGTCATTGCAGCGGCGACGGCAGAAAACCTCGCCACCGAGCGCGAGCGCGTCGCCGAATCGTTCCGTCGGGGCGAACCGACCGTTCCCGTGCTTTTGTATCGGGCCGTCGATCACAGCGCCCGGCGCGACGTCCTCCATCGGGCGGCGGCGGCGATCGAAAATGACGGTATTCTCGGCGCTTTGTACGCGGAGCGCCTCCTCGAACTCGACGGTGAAGCGGCCCTCACCGCCGCCGTCGGTACCCGCCTTTTCGGCCCCCTCGCCCGCCGCCGCTTCCCCGCCCGAATGGAAGAGGCCGACGCGATCGGCCGTGATCGCGAAGTACTGAGCACTGGCCCGGAGACGACCTCCGATGGCACGCGCGGAGAGACGCTCTTCACCTGCATTCTTCAGCGTCTCCAGCGGCATGGTGTCGACGTACCGATTGTTTTTCGCGAAGATCTTTCGGCACTTGCCGCAACTGGAGACGAGCGAATCTACCTCGCGCGGGGGCGGCGGCTAAGTGCGTTGGCCGCTCGCCGGACGGCGGTTCATGAGGTTGACGGCCACGTCCTTCCGCGCGTTCGTGCCCGCGACGAAGCACTCTCCCTGTTTGCGATCGGAAGCGCGGGCGGGGCCGACGAACAGGAGGGGGCCGCCCTCTTTGCCGAGGAACAATCGGGACTTCTCGATGGTGCGCGCGCCGAGGAGCTCGCCCTCCGCCACCGTCTCGTCGCCGCGATGCGGAGCGGGGCCCGCTTCGTCGACACCGTTCGGAGCGCGCTCGCCGACGGGGTCCCCAACGACGACGCTGTCGCTCTCGCGTTTCGTCTCCACCGCGGCGCTGGGGCCGACGGCGAGGGGCTCGGTCGCGAAGCGGCCTATGTACCTGCATTCCGTCGGGTTTTGTGTGCCCCCCCCGACGAAAGACGCACGCTCGCACGCGGCCAGCTCTCCATGGAGACCATAGGAAAACTCCGCAACGCGGGGTTCCTCACCCACTAATCGGGTAACAGACCGGCATTCGCTTCTCCGTTTTGCCGTCGGCAACGAACGTGTATTCCGCCTGGCACGCGCGCGTGCGGCCGCAGTCGGACGTCGGGTCGCACCCCTCGAAGCAAATGCCCGATTTATCAGCCGGCGAGAGGACGACGCACTGGAGACCGGGAGCGATCGACTCGCAGCTCGTCTTGGCATCGCACAACGCGCCGCACACCTTGTTGTCGCCAAGGTTCATGCAGAGCGGTTTTTCGATGCGCGTCGGGTCGCAGTCGGTCGACGCACGGCAGGTCTCCCCGGGGAACGCCTTCGGCAAGGTGCCGTTGCGGGCAGCGCGGAAGGCTTCCTGCGTGTAGTAAAGCTCGAAAATATTGGTAAAAAGTTTCGCGCCGCGGTCTCCACTGACGCCGGCAAACGGGTCGATGGTGTAGGTCGCCGCGGCCGTCTTGTTCTGCGGAGTGACGCTCAGGCCGTCAAACGTCGTTCGCGGTTGGCCGATCGCCCAGCCGGAACTCGTCGGACCTTTGTCGGCTTTGTCGATCTCTTTACGGAGATTCGACGCAAGGCACTCAATCTGCCGGTCGAGCCCTTGGGACGTGGCCGCACAAACGCCGGGCGCCGTACACCCGCAGCCGAAGACAAATTCGACAAGCCAGGGGGCGTCCACTGGGTAGTTCTCCTGGCTCACGAGCCCGTTGTACATCTGGATGCGCGCGAGGAGGACGAGGGGCGAAATATTGTATTTCGCGCCAATTTCGGCGATCGACAACGCAGCGCTGCGGCCATTGGAGAAATACGACGCAAGGAAGCTGCGTTTGATGCGCGCCCCTTCCCGGTAGGGGAGCTTCTCGAAAAACTGCTGGAGCGTCCGCTCGCGGTAAGGGGCAGTCTCCTGAAAGCGCTCGTCGTCGATGAGGACGCCTGGGTCGTACGGAATATCCCCCGCAACGGCGAGATCCTCCTTTTGAAGGAGCGAATCATCAGGCGTCGTGATGGTGCACGCTGCCGCAGAGGCCGTGAGCGCAGCAGCCGTCGCAAGGACCGCAACCGCTCGGCTCGCAAAGAAAAGACGAAAAAGGCCGCGCACGGGGCGCAGCCTACCTCGGTCGCTCGGCGAGAGCCACCGAACTTCCACGGAACCGCCTAGCGAACGGTCACCGGAACTTGCTTCCAAGTCGATCCGCCACGGTTGTCCTTCACCACGACCCAAATGCTCCCCGAGCGAGCGCCTGGCCGGTAGGTAGCTTCAGAATTCGGCGCCTTGCCAGTGCGTGCATCATACAACAGTCGGACGTCTTCATCGAACCGGCCGGCATCTGCATAGAGGGCGGTCCACACGATCTCGTTCAGCGGATTGCCGTACTCGTCGACCTGCCCCGCGTTGACCTCCTGGCTAGACGCCGGGACGGAGACGCCGAGCTTGTGGGAGGGGCAATCTTCCGGCTTGTTCGCCGTGCACCGATCAACGGTAATTCCCGCCGTAAAATCGACCGGTTTCCCATCGAACGTCAACCCGTCGAGGACCGGATTTGCGTTCGTTCGCTCGTCGTAGGCGTAGACGCGTGTGTAGCCGAAGACGTAGTCGCTCGGCGGCACTTGCTTGCCGGAGTCGTCGACGCACTGGATCGGAACCGCCGCTGCCCCGGCGCTCGGATCGGGCTCGACGAGGACGATCTTCCCCGCGCAGGCGATGTTGAAAAGCATCACGAGGCCGTAGGGATCTGACTGGCCGGGGCGTGCCTTGACGATGTCCTTTGGGATCGTCACCGAGTAGCTCGTACCCTGCGGAAGTTGTTTCGAAATATCGATCCCGAACGGAACCTTCGAGAGGTCAAAGCCGCCCGTTCCGCCCCCGCCCGTGCTGCCCCCGAGGAGCTGGGCGAAGCATGCATAGTACAAGTCCGCTTCCGGGTTCGTGCATACGAACGGGATCCAGGCGACTTGAAGGGGGACCCGTTTGTCGGCGCGGCCGTCGGCGACGAGCAAATCGACCTGCACGGTGTCGCCCGGCTTCGCGTAGGGGCGGTCGGCGCGCGACGAAAGGACGCGAACTCCGGAAACGACGTTCTGCGGGTCAAAATCCCCGCCGCCACAGGAGAGGGCCGCACCGGCCAAAAGCACGGAAATCCAAGCTTTTTTCACAACTCACCTCGCAAACCAAGGCTCGGAATGATCGGGAGACTCCCCGAATAGGTCCGGAGCGTCGAGTCGTAGTTGTAGCTCACGCCTTCCGAATTGCCTGCATTGTACACGTTCAACACGTCGAGGTAGGCGCCGAGCTTCCACGTCTTGAACTGCCAGCTCTTGTCGACGCGGATGTCGAGCTGGCGGTACATCGGGAGGCGTTCGCTGTTTGTCGCCGCGTTCAGTGGTACCGCCGAGCCGGAATTTTCATCCACAAATCCGTAGCGTTGCGGCGTGGTAAGCGACCCTGACGTGAGGCGGAACCGGGAACCGATTTCCCAGCCGCGGCCGAGCCGGTAGCTCCCAACCGCGGTGAGAATGTGCGTTTGATCGAAGGTGAAGAGCCGCTCCGCCTCGGAAGCCGAGTTGCGGCGCATCGATCGCGAAAGCGTGTAGGCGAGAAAGCCAAAGAAGCGTGAATCCGGTTTGTAGCGGACCAGCGTTTCAATGCCATACGCCTGGCCGAGACCGGAATTCAGCTGGTTTGCGACGACGAGATGGTCGAAGTCTTTGTAGAAACCTTCCATCGAGATTTCGACGTTCTTCCCGAGCTCCCGCTCGGCACCCAGCGTGTAATGAATCGCCCGATTCGACGTGAGCCCGATTTGGCCAAACGCTTTGTTGGTCTCTTGGGGCTGGGGCGGCTGCCGGAAGACGCCGAGCCCCCCTTTGACGGTTGTGCGCTTGCCGGCGCCAGCGAC
>JAAFHJ010000303.1 GCA_013298325.1 Myxococcales bacterium
GGAGCCCACTGGTCGGTGCCGACTTTTCAAGGCCGCTCCAGAGCTTCGTCGACGCTGGCTCCTCGTTGGTGATCGCCCAACGGACGCCAAAGAAGCCGGCATCCCGCGTCGCTTCAAACAGCGCACGGAGGCGAACGAACTCGCGAAAGGTGGCGGCCCGGTCGTCGGCTTTGGCGAAGGTTGACTCCGGAAAGAGCGCGGCGAAGCGCGGTTCGGCGACGTCGGTCGGGAGCGCGTCGAGGGTCCGATTCAGGGCGGCGACGAAGCTAGTTCTCCGATCCGGCGCGTCGCCGGGCGGAGACGAACTTGTTGCGCCGCCGCTCTCGTCGGAAAAATGATACACAACAGCAGGTTTAGCGACCTCTGCACGACTGGCACCCGTCGGCGTAAGGACGAGCATTCCAGCGGCGAGGAGGCTTCTTCGAAGGCGCATGCCGACCTAGCGGCGGCCGCGCCCGAAGTGTGACGCGAAATCGCGCTTCAGCGGAAGGCGGGGGCGACGTTCACGTTGATGATCGCCGTACCCGGGCCCGAATTGCTGTTTGATTTAAAGACGCCTGCCAGCGCCAATCCGCCGACGACCGCCGCCGCACCGACGACGCCGCCCGCAATGGCGACCGGAACGACCCAGCCCTTCGTCGGCTCGCGGACGACGGTCCGTAGCGGATCGACGGCGTCGCCGCGGGTGGCGATCGGGAGGCCGTCCTTGCCTTGCCCTTCGAGGTAGTAGTCGATGAGGGGCGCCTTCACGGCGGAGCCGGGGACCTGGGTCCGGAAGGTGCCGTCGGCGAGGGTGACCGGCAGCGCGACGAAGGTCTTCGTGCCGCTCCGGTAGTGGAGCGTGAGCTTGGCGAGGCGATTTTCAGGGTCTTCGACGCGCCCGGTGATGGTGAGCGTCTCGCCGACGGCAACCTCGCTCGACGCCTGGCTCTTGACGAGGACCGGCCTCGGCGGCGGCGCGGCGGCGGTCACGAGGCCGGGGCGGCCGTCGTCGATCCAGCGCTTTTTCGCCGCGTCGAAGAAGTCCCGAAAGCGGGGGGACTCGCTCGTCGGGAGCGCGTAGTCGGGCTTTTGCGCAAGGAGCCCACGCACGGCACTCTCCGCCTCTTCCGCGTGGCCGATCGTGATATAGTCGAGGGCCAAAAGTCGATAAATATCGACCCTTTGTTCCGTCGTCAGGTCGGGCCGAAGCAGCGCTGCCGAGAGCGCCTGAATCGACTCTTCGTACTGCTGATCCTCGAAGAGCGAAGCTCCCCGCGCGAGGAGGTCGGCCGCCTTTTTCCCACCCGGGGTGGCAACGGCCGGCTTCCCCTGGGCGAGCACCGTCGCGGGATGGCTCAGCGCAACAAGCTGGGCGACGGCGAGCGTCGAAAGAAGACGGCCCGCCCGGCGGCGGAAGACGGAGAGGGGGCGGACTTCGCTCATCGCGCCCCCGTCCATAGCCGGAACTGCGCTGCGCGTCGCGGTCACTTGCACGCGGTGAGGACGCCGTTCACGAGGCTCGCCGCCGTCTCGACCGTCGGCGCGTCGGCCTTCGTCATATTCTGTGCATGATACATTGTCTGGGTGAACGAGACGGTCGCCTTCCCGGAGGCACCCGCCGCCGCCGACTCCGCGGGGAGTGCGCTGCGAATCGGCGTTTTCTGCATGTAAATCGGGGTGTAGCGGGCACCGTTTACGACCGTCTTTCCGTCGGCCTTCTTCGTGAGGCCGACGTACATGACCGTCGACTTCCAGGTCGCTGTCGAACTCGAGACCCCCTCGACCTGGTTCGAAACGAAGTTCCCGAGCGAGTAGAGGACGAAGCCTTCGTGGCCGTCCTTTTTGGAGACGACCTTCTCCCAGGGCTGCGGCACGTGGGGATGGTTTCCGAAGACGACGAGCGCGCCAGCGTCGATAAAGGCTTGCGCGAGTTCCTTCTGTTCGGGGCGCGCCTTCAATTCGTATTCCACGCCCCAATGAGGCGTCACAACGACGGCGTCGTTCGCCTTCGCGAGCGTGCCGATCGTCGTCATGATGAAGTCGCGATCGCGACCGCAGTTGAGGACCTGCTTCTTCGAATCGGGGATCCCGTTCGTAGCTCCGGCGATAGAGTTTGAGGCGTACGAGCAGGCCAAGTAAGCGACTTTCATCGTCTTCCCCGAGGCCGTTCGACGCTCGATGACCGTCGACCAGTCGTGGCTGGCGACGTCGCCCCCTTCACTCGTCCCGGTATAGGGGAGTCCGAACTTCTTGAAGTTGGCAAGGGTCGCCACGACGCCGGCGGAGCCCTTGTCGAGGGAGTGATTGTTCGCCGACGAAACGACATCGATGCTCGCTTTGAGCAGCGCCTGCATCAGCGTCGGATTGTAGTTGAAGGCCGGATAGCTTGAGGGGGCCTTGCTCTCGTCGGCGGGGCCTTCGAAGTTCGCGTAGGAGATGTCGGCCTTCTCGAACAACGGAACCGACTTTGACCAGAGCGACCCGAAATCGTCGTTGCTCGCGTCCTTGTCGGTGCTCTTCGCCTGAAGCTGAAGCGGCATGTGGAGGAGCACATCGCCGACCGCGGAAAGGGTCAGCCGATCGCCGGCCGCGCACGCTTCGGAAAAGACGAGCGGTGCCGCGGCGACAGGCGGGTTCGGATTGACGAGTTCATCCGGGAGGTTCGCCGTCTCGTCGAGGCCATCGAGGTCCTCACCCGTCTCCGACGAACAGGAAGCGAGGAAGAGGGCCCCCGGAACGAGGAGGGCGGGGAGGAGAGCGGCGAGGCTGCGCGGACGGAACTGCATGGGCCGCGAGAGTACCCGGCAGTCCTCCGGTTACAACATCGATATTTTAGGCACCGAGTGAACGGGCACGGCGGAGCGAAGCGAGGGCCCCTTCCGGATCGGTTTCGGCCAATGCCCATCCGCGGGCGAGGCTCCTCTCAAACAGCATTTCTGCCGCATTTGGTTCCGCCCTTCGGAGGGCGGTTTCGAGCAGTGCCAATCGTGTCGCCTCGGCGAGGTCGGCGCCATCGGTGCCACCGGCTTGGGTGAGCGGTACAAATACCGCCTTCGCGAGGAGCAAAAATCCACACTTCGGGGGACTGCCTAACGCAGCGAAGCGAAGCGCGACGCGCTGGGCTGCCGTTCGGACGCCCTCATGTTCATGGCCGAGGGTGAGCAACAATAGCGAAGAAACCGCGTTGGTTGCGCCCCCCAACGGATCGGGGCCGGCGAGCGCCCGTGCGAGCCTGTCGAGGGCGAATTCGCAAGCGGCCGTCCGCTTCGCCTGGAGGTCGGCGAGGGCGGTCAAGGTCGCCGCGGTCACCGGATTTGGGGCGTAGGACGGAGGCGTCCCCGCGAATGCATCGCGGGCGGCGAGGAAGGCGGTCAGGTAGCCGGGATCCCGGCTCGCGGGGCCGTTGTCCGACGCGAGATTCGCCCCCACGCGCGCCTGGAGGGCCCCTTCGAGGCGACCGACGAGGGTGCCGCGGAGGCGTTCGTCGGGCGTCTCGGCGAAGAGGGCGCGGAGGCGCTCGATTTCCAGCGGAGTTGCTGTCGCGACGAGGCGATCGGCCGCCTTGGCGGCAAGCACGAGGGCGCGACTGGCGAGGGCGGAAGCGTCGGTCCGCGATGCCGCCGCACGCGTGCGCGCGTCGCGCAGGAGTTCTTGGAGGAGCGTGAAGCCAGAAGCTCTGGAAAAACGGCTCTTTGCGCCGATGAGCGCCCCCGCGATGGCGAGCTTGCCGGCGTCGTCTACGAGGGCGCTATCGATGCTCTTGGCGAGCGCGGCCGCCGTTTCGCTTTCATCGGGAGTCAGGAACGTCAGAAGGCGCGCGGTAGATGCGGCATACACGCGTTCGTCCCCCTCGGCGGTCGCGCGGGTGCGTGCATCCTCGTAGATCGCCCGCGCGGTGTCGGGGCGAACCGCCTCGGCGACCCTCCCATACAGGTAGCCGGCGAGGCCCCGTTTCGTTCGTGTCGCCTCCGCCTGGGCGAGGCGGTAGGCGAACAGTTTCCCAGGCCCGCCGGGGGCCGCGAAGAGCGCCAGGACGAGCCCGCGGACGTCGTCGAAGTGGCCCCCTTGGGCGGTCGGCCAGAGGGTGACGAACGCGTCGAGGGCGTCGACGTCTTCCGCGGCCCGCGCGCATCGCAGACCGGCGAGGATTGCCCGCGTCCGTTCCGGCTCGGTGGCGCTCGTTGCGAGCGTCCGGTAGGCGGGGAGCGCGGCGCGCGAGCCGGCATTTCGCTCCAGGGCCTCGGCGGCAGCGAAGGCGGCGGCGTAGAGCAACATCGGCTACTTGGCGCCGCGATCGGTGACGAGGCCCATCTGCGGGAGGCGCTCGCAGGCGACCTCAAGGCGCTCCAGCTCCTCTTCTGCCGCGATGAGCTTGTCGAGGATCCCCTTCGTCGATTTCTGGAGGCCGTCCGCTCCGCTCAATGCGGCCAGTGCCGGCTCGACGACCTCGCGGAGGCGCCCCTCGATGCGCGTACGCTCTGCATTTTGTGCGGCGCGAAGCTCTTCCGGTGCCGTCGTGACCTGGTCCTCCAACTTCCGGCGAACGAGGAATGCCCAGGCGCTTACGTTCGACAGGCGCGTCCGCAAGTAGCTCGGATCGTTGATGTCGACGCGGCTCCACTCCTCCTGGGTCGCCGTCTCCAAGAGCGCTTGAACCTCATTGTTTACGCGCCGCCAGGTCGCAGCGTCGTTCGTCGCGAAGGCCTCGTGGGCCTTGTCGTCGAGGCTCTCGATGCGCGCCTCCCACTGCTCGCGGCTCATGCCGGCGAGGCTCGTCTCGACGCGGTAGGCGATCCGCTTGAGGCGCCCCATGCGCTCTTCGTATTTCTCAAGCGGCGGCGCGAGAACGTCCCCAGAACCACCTTTGAATTCATCGATCAAGTCGCGGAGTTGACCGGAAAGTTGCGGGAGTTTATCTGGATTGATACGTGCGGCATCACGGATTTGACCGACGAGCAGCGTTGAGCGCTCTTGGAAGGCCTGCCCCGAGTGCCCCCAGAGGGCCCGGCTCGCCGATTCCGACTCTTCCAGCAGTGCATCGAGCTGCCCTTGCGGATCGAAGGCGAGCGTATCGGGCGCCTCAACAATCGCCTGAACCTCTTGATTCGCGACGAGGGCACGCGCTTCGATGCGCATCGATTCATCGCAACGAATCGTGACTTCCACCGGGGAACCAATCGGAAGATCCTTCGGCACATCAATGATCAGCGTCTTGATCGGAAGGCGATTTTGGAGCAGTCGGAGGACGACGGCGCCGCTCTGGTCGACGGTGAAAAGCAGCGTCGACGCCTGCGTCGGCAGGCCGGTCCCTTTGGCAAGCACCACCCGACGATCGCGGCGCCCGGCGCGGACGACCTCAATGCCAATGTCCTTCGCGACGACGGCGGCGCGCGTGAGCGCGGTGGGGCGCGGCCGCAAGTCCCCGCGATGCAAAGGGATTTGGAACTCGGCTAGCGGCATCGCGACGGCGTTTTGGAAGGCGAAGGTCACCTGTTTTTCCGGCTCTTCCGGGAGCGTCACGGTGAGCGCGATCGTCGGTCGTTCCCCGTCGGGGACGGCCGCCTCGCCCAGAATGTCTTCGCCGTCCCACAGGGCGATCTGCTTGGAGCCGGCCGGCGCTTTTTCGACCACAAAGCGGAGGGGAAGCGTCGCCGATTGCCCGAGAAGAGGCGTTGAAAAAAGCAGAGATGCCGCTTTGTCGTCGGTCATCACGCGGAGCCCCCCGAGGCTCGACGCATGAACGGCGGCTCCGAGCGCCACGCAGGTGTCGACGTCGTCTTGAAGCGGGGGGCGCTGCCCCTTCGTTTTCGCGCAAAGCGCTTCAATGACGCGACGAACGACGAGCGGCACGCGCGTCGAGCCGCCGACGAGCACGACATGATCGAGGTCTTCCAGGCGGAGGCCCGCCCGCTCTTCGGCCTCGGCGAGGGCACGTTCGCAGCAGGCGATCGTCTGCTCCACAAGCGGCGAAATCACCGCTTCGTAGTCGGCGCGACCAATGTCTGCTTCAAAGGGGACAACGGCGCCGTTCTTATCGCGGAGAAGCTCGGTTTTTGCGACGTGCACGACTTCGGTCATCGTGAGCGACTCTTTGATCTCTTGCGCAAGATGCATGAGCCTCAAAAAGCGAACGCGATCATGGAGATCGGTGCTCGGCGCCAGATCAAGGGCAAAGCCTTGCGCAACAAGCTGCTTCCGAAGGTGCTCGGCAAAGGCGCGGTCGAGGTCGTCGCCGCCCAGGAAATTGTCCCCGTCGAG
>JAAFHJ010000304.1 GCA_013298325.1 Myxococcales bacterium
GTGTTTCCGGCGCTTTCCCGGAGACCAACGACGTTCGCGAGCCCGACGGCGTTTAGCGTTCGTGCGAGGTCGAGGAGGAGCGCGCCGGCGTCGTCGCGGGCGGCGACTGGCGTCATGGCGGTCGTTGCAGCCACGAAAGCGGCGTGGACGTCGCCGGTGTCGACGCTCGCTTCGGTGAGGCCTGCGACAAAGGAGAGGCCGCCGCTCAATGGCGCGAGAGCCGCCCCCTTCTTCCCGGTGATGAGGAGACGAAATCGCGCATTTCCGGCAAAATCGGTCGTCGGAAGCGCCACGCTTTCCGTACCAACGAGCTCGGCGAGCGTCCGTCCGGCGAGGAGCTCCTCGCGAATCGAGATCGCCTCGGCGAGCGCCGGTTCGACGGCACGAACGCCGAGCGGGGCCGCTTCCGTCGTCGGTGTGACGGTCGTTTCGGCGCACCCGACGGCGCCGACGGCATAGGGGACGAGCGCAGCGACGACGAGGCGAGCAAGCGAGGGGCGCATGACTTGAAAGCATCGCATAGCTACCCGATGGTAAGCTCGAAAAATCGTGCTGGATCAATGATGTACCGGCCCTGCTGGCGGAGCGAATCTTGCGCGCGGTGTCAGTTTTGGCGACGCAGGCGAGCGTGCCAACCACGCGGCGCCATTCCCCACTTGCGCCGCGCGGGAACGATCATTAGAAGGCGCCCCGCATCGCCCTATTTTCGGGTGAGCGAAGGAGAAGTTATGAAGGAAGGCATTCACCCCGAGTACCTGGCGGCAACCGTGAGCTGCGCCTGCGGCAACCGCTTCGTCACCAAGTCGAGCCGTGGCGATTTCTCGGTCGACGTCTGTTCGGCCTGCCACCCGTTCTACACGGGTACGCAGAAGCTCGTCGACGCCGCCGGTCGCGTCGATCGCTTCCGCAAGCGCTACGCCGCCAAGGCCTGAAACGGCTTCGTGGATGCGGCGCGACGCCGCGCTCGTGGTCGGTGGAACGGAAACGTTCCGCGAATCGAGCTTCTCGTCGCAAGCAACGGACCCTCGGGAGACCCCCGACGGGTCCGTTCTTCGTTCGTCGCGGTTTTCGCTTTTGCCGGCGCCGTAGTAGAGACCCCGGCATGTCTGAAGCGCCCCCCACTGACGCGACCCCCCTCTCCCCAAAAGCGCGCCCCTACATCGGCGGGCAGGCGGTGCTCGAGGGGGTCATGATGCGCGCACCGACGTCGTTTGCGATCGTCGTCCGTCGGGCCGACGGCTCCCTCACTGTCCGGGAGCGGGCGGTCGTCGACCCGCGGAAGGGGATCGATAAACTCCCGTTTTTTCGAGGGATTGCATCGCTTTTTGAGTCGCTCAAGTTGGGGCGCGAGTCGCTGAACTTCAGCATCGCCCAGCTCGAAAAAGACGCGGAAGCCCAAGACCGCCTCGCTCGCTATAAACAGGCGGGGACGAGCGTCCTTTCGGCCCTTGCGCAGACCCTCTTCCTCCTGACCCAGGAAGAAGGCGCCAAGGCGGCGCCCGAGAACGGCGAAAAGAAAGGGGGCCCCGGTTTCTTCCTCTTTGCCGTGATGGCCGTATTTTTGATCGGTCTCCCCCAGCTCGCGGCGAACGGCGTCAATGGCGTCGCCCATCTCGGCCTCGACATGCAGAGCGCAAAGTTTCAGGCATTGACCGGCTTCTTCAAGCTGGCGATCGTTATCAGCTACATGCTGTTGATGCGCCGCATGCCGGACATCCGTCGGATGTTTCAGTATCACGGCGCCGAGCACAAGACGATCGCGACCTACGAAGCGGGCGAAGAGCTTACCGTAGCGAATGCAAGGAAGTACACGACGCTCCATCCGCGGTGCGGGACGACCTTCCTCGTGATGGTTGCCCTTGTTTCGGTGCTCGTCTTTACCGGCTTGGGTGCGGCGCTCCCGAAGATCAATACGGGGAACAAGATCTTGGACAATCTTGCTTTCTTCGCAATCAAAGTCCCTTTCTTGCCGGTCATTGCGGCGATCACCTTTGAGATTCAGCGCATCTTTGCGCGCTTCTTCACGAAGGGGCCTCTTCGCGTGGTGCTCTGGCCGGGCTTTTTGGTGCAAAAGATCACGACGATCGAGCCCGACGACGACCAGCTCGAAGTCGCCCTTGCGTCGCTCCGGGTGACCCTCTTTCGCGAAGAGAACGCGACCCGCGATGGCGACGACGTCACCTTCGCCGACTACGAAGCGCTTCGTACCGCCCAGCGCCTCCGCTAACGGTAGGGGGCCCCTTGGGGGGCCACGCGCTCAAGGTTCAGAAGTTCTTCGAGTTTTGGGAGAAGCAGGAGCGGATTCGCCGACGGGCGTGGGAGGCGGAGTTCGTGGACGCCGACGGTGAGCACCGTCTCCTGGAAGTCGTCGTCGGTGGTCCACACGCTTTGGATGGCGGCGGGATAGCCACCGACGGAGAAGTTGAGGATCGATGCGGTGCCGCGATCGAGGTGGCCACCGACCGCATGGGCCGCCGCCCTCCACGCTGGCTCGTGGGCCTCAAAGAGCGGCGGCAAGGGGACAGCCTGGAGCGCCTTTTCGATGCGCACGGCGAGGGAAATTACGTCGTCGAGGAGGGGGACGACCCGCTCCGGCGCGCTCAGCGTAAAGTGCAGCGAACGGTCGTCGAGGGTTGCGTGATCGGCGCCGACTTTTGGGAAAATCGAGGCCGCAAGGAGGGCGGCGGCGCGGACCGGGCTTCGCGCCTCGGCGAAGAGCGTCCCCACAAGTTCCTGCGGTAACAGGGAATTTTGCCGAAAGGCGTCGCGAAACGTCTTTCGACGCACGCGCAGTCCGAGGCCGCAGCTGGGCCACACGAGGGAGACGCGCGCGCCGCCTTGGTGCGGTTCGAGGAGGATCTCGACGCTGGCGACGCGTCCGGCGAGGGTTCGGGCGTCCCCGTCGGGCCGAGCCCTTCGAAAGCCTCGTGCCTGAATCTCATCTTCTTCGCGGTCGTGCATGCGGAATCACGAGCTTACCCGGCGGGGGATTCGGGCAATAGCTCCACGGAGATATGCTAGGCAGCTGCCACTCTATGCTGCCCCACGACAAGCTCGATGCCCTCGCCGCCCGCTTCCGCGGACTCGACGACCGGATGTGCGATCCTGTCGTGCTTGCCGACGCGAATCTCCTTGGAAAGCTTGTGAAAGAGCGCTCCGACCTCGCACCGATCGTCGAGGCCTGGGGGCGCCACAAGGACCTCGTCCGGAACTTGGAAGAGGACGAAGCGGCCCTGAACGACCCCGAACTCCGCCCGCTCGTCGAGGACGAAATCCCCGAGCTCAAGGCGAAGATCGCGAAGCTGACGCGCGAAATTCAGATTCTCCTCGTGCCGGCCGATCCCCACGAAGAGCGCAATACCATTCTCGAAATCCGTGCCGGTGAGGGCGGCGAAGAGGCATCGCTGTTCGCGGCCGACCTGTTCCGCATGTTCAGTCGCTACGCGGAGTCGAAGCGCTGGGCGATCGAGATTCTTTCGCAGAGCGAGAGTTCCAGCGGCGGCGTCAAAGAATTGATTGCCCAGGTGACCGGAAACGGCGCCTACGGGGAATTGCGCTTTGAAGCGGGCGTCCATCGCGTCCAGCGCGTGCCGGCGACGGAAACGCAAGGGCGCATTCATACATCGACGGCGACGGTCGCCGTGCTCCCCGAGGCCGAAGAGGTCGACGTCGTGATTGACGACAAAGACCTGGAAATCTCAATCGCCGCGAGCGGCGGTCCCGGCGGTCAAGGCGTCAACACGACCAATAGCGCCGTGCAGATCCAGCACAAGCCGACCGGGATGATCGTCAAATGCCAGGACGAGCGTTCTCAATTGAAGAACAAGGCGAAGGCGATGAAGGTTCTTCGCGCGCGCCTTTTGGATATTGAACAACAAAAGCAGGCGAGCCAAGTCTCCGCCGATCGAAGAAGCATGGTCGGCACTGCCGAGCGTAGCCAGAAGATCCGCACCTACAACTTCCCGCAGAACCGCGTGACCGATCACCGGATCAAGCTCACGTTGAACAAGCTTGAGAAGGTGCTGAGCGGCGATCTTTCCGAAATGATCGCGGCGCTGCGCTCCCACCGCCAGGCCGAATTGCTCGGCGAAGTGACGCCGAACCGGGGCGACGAGGACGATTTGTGAGTCCGGCTTCCGAGCCGAGCCCCCTCGACGCCCTCTTTGTTGCGTTCGTGGTCGCGCCGGGCGTCTACACGCGGAATCGCTACTTCGACCTGTTTGAAAAGGCAGGCACCAAGCGGGCGCAGAAGCGGGCCCAGGCGCTCCTCACGGCCCTTCGGCACATCGGCCGGTTGGGGAGAAATGCTGGGGAAGATCTCCGAATTTCTTGGGAAATTGTCGCAGGCGCTCCGCCGCTGGAAGACCCTGCGCGCCCCTTCCGCCTCCTCTACGCAGCGCCCGATCTCGGCCTTCGGCGGGAGATCCATCTTGCCCCCCTCGACGTCGCCGTCTTTCGCGTTGTGGCGCGCTCGTTGGGCGTCCCCGGCGCAGAGCCGTCCGACCGCGAACGTGCCCTCGTCGATGGGGCGCTCGCCAAGCTCGCCGGGTCTGTCCCCATGCCCGCCGTTTCCTCACCGCCTGCCTTGGAAAGCGATAAAAAATCATGAGAGAATTCGATATCGTTGTCTTTGGAGCGACCGGCTACACGGGGCGCCTCGTGGCCGCCTACCTGGCCCGTCACGGTGGCGATGGACTCCGCTGGGCGCTTGCGGGCCGCGATCGCGGGAAGCTCGAAGGCATCCGTAGTTCGCTCGGGTCGCTGACGTCTCCGCCCGAAATACTCGTTGCAGATGCGAGCGATTCCAAGGCTTTGGCCGCTCTGGCCGCACGCACGAAGGTCGTCGCGACGACGGTAGGCCCCTTCGCCAAGCACGGACTCCCCCTCGTTGGCGCCTGCGCGGCGGCGGGAACCCACTACGCCGACATCACTGGGGAAGTCCCCTTTATGCGGCGCTCCATCGACGCCTACGACGACGCCGCCAAGGCGAGCGGCGCGTGCATTGTACACACGTGCGGCTTCGATTCGGTGCCGAGCGATCTCGGCGTCTTTCTCGCAGCCCAGGCGATGAAGTCCCGCCACGATCGCCATTTGGGGCATGTGCGCTTTGTCTGTTTGAAGGCGAGCGGCGGCTTCTCCGGCGGGACGATCGCGTCGATGCTGAACATGGTCGACGAAGCGGCGAAAGATCGGGGTCTTGCGAAGCTTTTGTCCGATCCGTACGCGCTCAGCCCGCTACGGACCGCCGAGCCGCTCGCGGTGCGTGATGGATTGAAACCGGCCTACGATGCGGGGCTCGGGAAGTGGCTCGTGCCGTTCTTGATGGGGCCGGTCAATACACGCGTCGTCCGTAGGACAAACGCTCTTTCTGGCTATTCCTACGGGCGCGGCTTTGCCTACGAGGAGTTCCTTGCGACCGGGCGCGGCCCCCAGGGGCTCGCCGGCGCCCTCGCCGTTTCTGGGGGGATCGGCGGGTTTCTCGTCGCCGCGTCGAATCCGCTGCTGCGGAGCGGGCTTGCAAAGGTGCTCCCGGCCGCCGGCGAAGGGCCGACCGCCGAGGAGCGCGAGCGGGGGAGCTTCACGATTCTCGTTCACGCGGAGAGCGACCCCGCCGAGGGGCCGAAGGAGACCGTCTCGGTCACCGTGAAGGGGATCCAGGATCCCGGCTACGGGGAGACGGCAAAAATGCTGTCAGAAGCGGCACTTACGCTTGCCTCCGACGGTGAGCGCCCCTCCGGCGTCACCACCCCGGCGCTCGGCCTTGGGATGCCCTACGTCGACCGGCTCCGCGCCGCCGGGATGACCTGGAGCGTCGCCGAGTAGAGTTGTCGAGTTCCAAAAAAGCGAAGAAACCCCGATTCTCTCTGTGAGAATCGGGGTTTCTTCGCTTTACGAGCCTCTTCGTGATCAGCCGGGCGGCCATGCGAGCGGGCGCCCGCCGAGGACATGAAAGTGGATATGAAAGACGCTCTGACCGCCATCGGCACCGGTATTGGCGACGACGCGGTAGCCGCTTTCGTCGATGCCGAGCTCCTTGGCCGCCCGCTGGGCGCCGATCATGAGCGCGCCAAGAAGTGCGGAATCTTCCGGATCTACGTCGGCCAAGCTGCGAATGTGCCGCTTCGGGATCACAAGCGCATGCATCGGCGCTTGCGGATTTACATCGTGGAAGGCGATGAGTTCATCGTTTTCGAAGAGGATGCGTGCCGGGATTCGTTTTTCGACGATCTTGCAGAAG
>JAAFHJ010000305.1 GCA_013298325.1 Myxococcales bacterium
TCCGGCTTTTAGTCGGCTAGTCGCTGAGGAGAACGTCGAGCTTTTCTTCCGCTTTTTCGCGATCTTCTTCGTATTTGAGTAGGAGGCCGAGCGTCTCCGCGACGACGGTTCGATCGAGGGAGCTCGCGCCGAGGAGTAGAAGTGCGCGCCCCCAGTCGAGGGTCTCCGACAAACTTGGGGCCTTCCGAAGATCGAGCTTCCGGAGCTTCGCGACGAACCGTGCGAGGGCGTCGGCCAGCGTGTGGGCGATGCCGGGGAGCCGGAGTTCGACGATGGCCGTCTCCCGGGACGGGGAGGGGTAGTCGAGGAACAGGTGAAGGCAGCGCCGGCGGAGGGCGTCGCTCATGTCGCGGGAGCCGTTCGTCGTGAGGATCACGAGGGGGCGCGCACGGCTCCGCAGCGTGCCGAGCTCGGGGATCGTGACCTGGCGTTCCGCCAAAATTTCGAGCAAAAGCGCTTCGAATTCCGGCTCGGCGCGGTCGACCTCGTCGACGAGGAGCACCACCGAAACCGGCGCGAGGATCGCCTTCAACAGGGGGCGCGGGAGGAGAAACTGTTCCGTGTAAAGTGCAGATTCCTGGGCGGAAATCCGCGCAACCCCCTCGCGCAACGACGACGCCCCGGCCGTCGCTTGCTGAACCACTTCACGAAGCAGCTGCGTGTAGAGCATCTGCTTGCCGTAGTCCCACTCGTAGAGCGCTTTTGCCTCGTCGAGCCCCTCGTAACACTGGAGCCGGAGCAGCTCGCGCCCGGTCACCGCGGCGGCTGCGCGGGCGAGGTCGGTCTTCCCGACGCCGGGCGGCCCTTCGATGAGCACCGGCCGGTCGAGCTTCTCCGCGAGCCAAAGAACGAGCGCCGTACGGTCATCTGCCAGATATTCCTTCGAAAGTAGCCGCGTTACCGCTTCAGAAGTCGCAGCATCTTGGGCGCTCATTCTGCCGCATTACCGGAAAGTCGCAGGAATCGGATAGAGCTGACTAAGATCGCTCGCATGCGGCAGCGTGATGATTTGCTCCGTTTCGATACCACCGGGACGGGACACGCCCTGGGGCGAGACGCGAGCGTGGAGCTCCGGACACGAACCGGCGACTGGCGTCTCCTCCCCGGGACCAACGACGCCATGCTCTTGGCGCGCGTTGGTTCCACGCGAACAATCCGAATTTGCGGCGAAATTCGGACGCCGGGCGGCCTTTGCGACGTCCTCGCCCTCGTCGTTCAATCGGCCTGGAAGTGCGAGGTCGTTGCGCTCGCGGAGGAGGGGGCGCGGACGCTCTACTTTGACGCAGGCACCGTCGTCGGCGCGAGTACGACCGTCCCGACCGAGCGCCTGGGAGACATCCTGCTTCGTGCGGGGGCGCTGGCCGAGAGCGCGGTCAAGCGAATCGGCGAAACCTGCGAGGCGACCGGCCGCCGCTTCGGGGAAATCGCCGTCGAGCAGGGGCACCTCGCGCGTGAGGAGCTGTTCCCGATGATGGCTCGGCAAGTAGAAGAGATCTTTTACAATTCCTCGAAGATCGAACTGGGTAGTTTCTACGTTTTCGAGGGCTTCGACGAGGCGCGCCTCGGCATGCGCCACGCCCTCTCCGGCGGTATGCTCCTGATGGAAGGGGCGCGCCGCATGGACGAACTCCGGTTCTTTCGCGAGAAGATCCCGAGCGAGTCGTGCATCCCGCAGCCGGTGAAGGAAGGGGCGCCACCGGCGGAGCTCGCAAAGGTCTTTGGGCTCTGTGACGGGCGCAGAAGTATTCGCGAAATTGGCCGTTTGACCGGTCTTCTTGAGTTCGAGGCGACGAGCAGCGTCTTCCAACTCATCGGGTGTGGTTTCGTTGCGCTGGCTCCGACGCGCGTCGAGGGGCCAAAAGCGATCGTAGAATTGTGCAACGCCCCCTTGAGTGCCATTCACGAGGCATGTGACCATCAGGGCTTGGGGGGCGTTCTTCGCGATGGGCTTGCGCGGTTTGCGACCGGTGGTGGCGTCTACGATCCCCTCTTTTCGGGGGCTGGTCCTGCGACCGATGGGGCGCTACGTGGGGAGCGGGTACAACGAAACTTGGCAGCGATCGCCGGCGAAGATAGCGACACGTTCTTGGCGACTCTCATGAACGACTACGTTCAATTTGCGCTCTTCCAAGCGGAAGCGATGCTCCCACGAGAGACCCACGAAACGCTCCGCGTGTTGACGGAAGAAACGCTGAAACCGCTGCGACCGTTGCTCGTAGCTTCGCCCAACCAAACGAAGGGGAGACCATGACGGATACGATTGCAAAGCGCGGACGTGGCATGCGGCGGGAAGAGATCCTCGGTGCAGCAACCCGGCTTTTTGCCGAGCGCGGCTACGAGGGGACAAGCATGGGAGACCTCGCCGACGTCGTCGGCCTCCGAAAGGCGTCCCTCTTTCACCATTTCGCCAGCAAAGACGTGCTCTACAGCACCGTGCTTTCCAATCTGCTTGAAGAGGTATTCCGCGCAATTTCCTACGCGTTGACCGCCGAGGGCTCGATCGAGTCCCGCCTCGACGGCCTCTCTGACGCGATGGTCGCTGCCCTCTCGTCAAACCCCTTCGCCGCGCGCCTCTTAATCCGCGAAATCATGGACGAAGGGCTCGTCTACAGGGACCGGCTTGGCCCCCAAGTGAAGAACGTCGTCGACGCCCTCTCCGGCGTCCTTACACTCGCCCAGGAGAGTGGGGTCATCAAGAAGAACGTCGAGGTTCAGCACGTGCTTCTCTCGGTCATCGGCATCCACTTTATGCCGTTTGTTGTAGGCGGCATTACCAAGCACGTCACCGGTTCCGAGCCCTTCGATGCCGCGTTCGTTGTGGCTCGCCGCACCGCGGTCAAAGCCCATCTTCGGGCCCTCTGCGGCACCTAGATCGGCGACGCCAAAATCGAAAGAAGGCACCCCCGGTCCACGGCGGTGCCTTCTTCGTCTGTGGGGCCCTCGGAGGGCGAAGTCAGTCGTCGCCGTCGTCGGCGGGGAAATCTTCCCCATCTTCGCCCGTTTCAACGGCGGGCGAGGGGGCCGACGTGCCGCGGCGTTGACGGAGCACTTCATACATGGCGAGTGCTGCGGCAACCGAGGCATTGAGCGATGCGATCGGCCCAGGCATCGGAAGCTTTCCGAGCACCGTGCAGGCTTGCTTGACGCCTCGACGGAGCCCTTTCCCCTCGGCACCGACGACGATGATTGTCGGCAAGGTGAGGTCGAGATCGGCGAGCTCTTTGTCTGCTTCCATGGCGAGGCCGACGACCTGAACCGCTTCATCGCTTAGGCGTCGAAGGGTGTCGGGGAGTTTGCGAACGCGCGAGAGCTTGGCGTGCTCGACGGCACCTGCAGAGGCGCGAAACATCGCCGGCGAAAGCGGCGCCGAGTGGCTCTCGGGGAAGAGAATGCAATCTACACCAAAGGCGACGGCCGTTCGGGTGATTGCGCCGAAATTCTGAGGATCTTCAAGCTCGTCGAGGGCGAGCCCGAGGAAGCCATCGCGCCCGGTGATCGTGCTCTCGTCGAGGAGCGCGAGCGGATTCGCATAGGCGAGCGCCCCCTGGTGGCGGGCCCCTTTGGCGAGGCGATCGAGCTCGTCGCGCCCGACGCGGCGGAGCTTGGCCCCCCGCGCGTTGACGAAACGGCAGAGCGCGTCGAGCTGGGGCGACGCAGAATTTTCAATGAGGACTTCGAGGAGGGCATCCCCGTGGGCGCGGAGCGCCTCGCGAACGGGCTGAAGGCCGGCAATAAGCCGCATGATTCTCTGATTCTCCAAAGGAAAACCCCCACACAGAGCGCGTGGGGGCTTGTTCCATCAAACGGGGCTTCCGAAGAAGCTCACTCGCACATCGGGTCGCCGGGGGGGCACGTCTTGCCCGGCTTCGCTCCACCGCCGGCCGGCTTTGCACCGCCGCCCGCGCGCGCCGAGGCGAGGTTCGACTTGGTCTTGTCGGCTTCGGCCTTCTTGGCGTCGATTTCTGCCTTGAGTTTCGCCTTGTCGGCTTCGTTGGTCGCGCTGGTGTATTTCTTCACCAGCTCGTCCATGTCCTTCTGGTTCTTCTCGATCTGTGCCATCAGATCGTCGATCTTCTTCTTGTTCTCTTCTTCGGTCGCCTTGGCGATCGCGGCGGCCGCTTCCGCGTCCTGATTCTTCTTGTGAATCGCGAAGCCGGCGCCGCCGCCACCGAGGACGATCAGCGCAATCGCCCCGGCGATGCCGTAGGTGAGTTGGGCCTTCTTCTTGTCCTGCGAGAGCGCTGCGAGCTTCTGCTCGTGCTCCTGCTGGGCGCGCATGGCGGTGATTCGTGCGGCGTTTTCCGCTTCGGCCTGCGCCTTCGCGACTTCGGCCTGGCGCATCGCTTCGAGGCGTGCCGCCTCTTCGCGAGAGCGGGCAGCTTCGAGGCGGACGCGCTCCTCTTCGGCGCGAATCCGCGCTTCTTCCTCTTCGCGGGCGCGACGCTCGGAAGCGGCGCGTGAGGCGGCCTCTTCGTCGGTCTTCCGTTGGCGCTCGTTCTCCTCCTGCTTGATGCGGTCCTGCTCAAGACCCATCAGTTCCTGGAGAGAGAAGAGAACTGAGCTTTCTTTCTGTTCCGCCATGTTCCGGTCCGTACGGGGTTCGGCGGCGCGCCTTGCAGGCGTCGCACCGATCGAGAGAGGGGAGGTTCCACCGACAGAGGCCGTTCGTGAGGACGAACGCTCCTGCGCCGGGCGCGTTTGGGGGTAGCTTGTGGTTGCCATACCCCCGAGGACACTCGAAACTTACCCTTACTTGGGCGTTTCCTGAAAGGGCTATTTGAATGTTGGCGCAATCGGGGCGTCCAATCGCGCCGAGTACGCGCATTGGTTACATCCGCCTACGCGCGACAGCGGCCCGAAGCGTCCCACGCGAAAGTGCACCTTGCTGACAGGGAGGCGCCTCGACTAGACGCAGGTCCCCAGCAAAACGGGCGCAGCGGCAAGGGGCCGGCGCGGACGAGGAGAGACCATGGCGACGAACGTCGAGGCGCACATCACCGGAACCGTCTGGAAGATCGAAGTAAAAGAGGGGGACGTCGTCGAGGAAGGGCAGACGTTGGTCATCCTCGAGTCGATGAAGATGGAAATGCCCCTTGAAGCGCCGTCGGCGGGGAAGGTCGTCAAGATCGCCTGCGCGGAGGCTCAGGCGGTCAACGAAGGGGACGTGCTCATCGTTCTCGAGTGACGAACCGGTGCAGCTTGCCCGAGAAAGGTGCAAGCTGCACGGTTACGCGGAGCGCTGGCACCCGAGGAACAGGGTGATCGCCGAGCTCGCCGCGACGTTGAGGGAGTCGAAGGTCGTGCCGAGAACGCCGGTTGCCATCGGAATTTGAAGGCTTCGGAGGCGCGCAAGAAGGGGGGCAGGGAGGCCCGGCCCTTCGCTTCCGAAGAGGAATGCGCGCTTTTCGGCGAACGGCTCCGTGAGCACCGACCCCGCGCCGCGCGGAGAGAGCGCGTAGGTTGTAAAGCCTTGCTTCTCCAGCGCTTCTAGGAGTTCTTCCGTAGAACCGCCACGCACGAAGGGGACGGCGAGCGTGCCGCCGACCGATACGCGAAGCGCTTTTCGGTAGAGCGGGTCGCAGCTTTCGCCATCGAGCAGGATGCGATCGACGCCGAAGGCGGCGGCGTTGCGGAAGATGCCGCCGACGTTGTCGTGATTGGTGATCCCCTGGAGGACGACGACGGTGCGCACGGCGCCTTCGAGGGCCGCTGCGACCGAGCCAAAGGGCCCGTCTATCGCGCGGCGGCCGACCGCGAGGATTCCGCGGTGGATTTCAAAGCCGACGACACCGTTCATCACCGCCTGCGGGACGACGTAGACGGGGACGTCCTCCGGCACATTCGTGAGCAAATCAGAGAGTTTTGTCTCGCGACCCTCGGCGAGAAGAAGCGACTCAACTGGGTGATGGGAAGCGGTCAGGAGGACGCGGAGGACGCTCTCCCCCTCGGCCAGAAAGCGGCCGTCACGACCGACGAGGTCCCGCTCGCGGACATGCAAATACGGAGAAAGACGCGGATCGTCCGCGTCTTTCAGGTAGGTCAGAGCGACTTCGTTCCGATTCATTCGCGCCAGAGGAACTTCCACGGGTTGTGCTTCAAATCGCGAACCATCTCCTGCACATCGTCAAAGAGGGCTTCGTCCATGACGAGAGCACCGACGGTCCCTTGCCCCTTCTTGATGTGGGACACAATGCTCTGAGCATCGGCGGCGGCGGTATTCGC
>JAAFHJ010000306.1 GCA_013298325.1 Myxococcales bacterium
ACGCGTACCGTTGCAGCACTCGCACTTGTTTCTTCCGGCCTCCTCTTCGCAGCCTGCGGCGGCGGAGACATGGGCACCGAGCCCGACGACGCCGGCAGCGACGCCGGCACAGGCACCGAGAAGACGTATAAAATTAGCGCCTCCGTCGTCGGCCTCACCGGGTCGGGCCTCGTCCTCCAGGACGCGAGCGGCGCCAGCATCCCGGTGACCGCCGGCGCGGCGACCCAGACGGTGACCATCGCCGCCGCCGCCAAAGCGGGGACCGCCTACGACGTGTCGGTCAAAACCCAGCCCTCCGCCCCGACGCAGCGCTGCGTCGTCACCGGCGGAAAAGGGACCGTCGTCGCCGGCGACGTCACGAGCATCCTCGTCAACTGCACCGCCGGCTACACCGTCGGCGGGACGGTCCGCGGGCTCGCCGGGAAGAACCTGATCCTCCAGAACAACGCCGGCGATGACCTCACCCTCAACGCCAACGGCCAATTCGCCTTCCCGACGCCGCTCGCCGATGGCGCCGCCTACGCGATCACCGTCAAGCAAAACCCGACCGACAAATGGCAGACCTGCACCGTCTCCACGGTCGCCGGCGGCGATGCGAGCGGCACGATCCAGGCGGCGAACGTCACCAACATCGCCGTCGTCTGCAAGACGAACACCTTCCCCCTCAACGTGAAGGTCACCGGCCTCCAGGGGGGCGGCCTCGTCGTCCAGAACAACGCCGCCAACGACCTCGCGATCGCCACCGACGGCACCTTCCCGTTCGCCGGGTTCGTCGAGAGCGGGAGCCCCTACGCGCTCACCGTCAAGACGCAACCGGCCCGCCCGACACAGACCTGCACCTTCGGGGCCGGCATCGGCGCGGGGACCGGCGTCGTCGCGGGCGGGGCGGTCACCGTCGACCTCACCTGCACGACCGACGCCTCCGTGATCGGCGGCACGCTGAGCGGGCTCCGGGGGAACGGCCTCGTCCTTCAGAACAACCTGGGCGACGATCTCGTCCTCAACGCGGCGCAAAACGGCCCGTTTCGCTTCGCCACGAAGGTGCTGAGCGGCGGCAACTACGCCGTCTCCGTGAAGACCCAGCCGAACGGCGTCGCCGGTGAGACCTGCGTCGTCAACCTCGGCTCCGGACCGGTCCTCAATACCGACATCGCGACGGTCAAGGTCACCTGTCAGACGTCGAAGACCGTCTTCGTGACGAGCACCCTCTACAACGGCGACCTGGGCGGCCTCGCTGGCGCCGACGCGAAATGCCAGGCGCGGGCCGAGGCGGCCGGCGTCGCCGGAAACTACAAGGCGTGGCTGAGCGACGCGACCGGCTCCCCGGCGACCCGTTTCGCCCCATCGGCGGTCCCCTACACGCTCGTCGACGGGACGGTGATCGCCAACAACTGGGCCGATCTGATCGACGGGAACCTCGTCGCCAAGATCTCCAAGACCGAGCTCGGCGGCGCCGTCCCCGTCGGGAATACCGTCTGCGGCGGCGGCGGTTTTCCGACGGTCTGGTCGAACACGACCGCGAGCGGCGCCTTGCGTAGCGCCGGCGGGAGCTGCGCGAACTGGACGTCGCTCGGCGCGCAGGGGGCCGCCTGGGGGAACGCCGGTCTTTCGACCTCCGGCTGGAGCGACTGGTGCTCGGGGGGCGAGTGCTCCTCGAAGTCGCCGATTTACTGCTTCCAGCAGTGAGCGCCTGGGCGGAACGTTACTCGACCAATTCCAAATCGGGTTTCGCCGTGCAGTAGCGGACGGCGAACTCACTCAACACCGCGTAAATGCTCCCCTTGGGGCGGACGTCCGGCTTCGCGTGGTTCTTCCGAAGCTCGCGGGTGATCTTCTGGATCGCGCCGACCTCCTCCTCGGAGAAGACCGAGTAATCGGCGAGGGTGTCGGCGAGGAAAATGCAGAAGTCCTCGTACATCTTCCCCCAATTGATATTGCCGTTTCGGTAGGCCTCGCTGGCGAGGCGACCGGCGGCGCGGATGACCTCCCCCTGGACCGTCGGCGCGGCGCCGCTCGGCGGCACCAGGAGGCCCCAGAGGCGCTGCTCTTCGTCTTGCCAGCGGGGGGCGATTGGGCCGGGGATGCGCCCCTTCTTGAGCACTTTCGCCGTGAGATCGGGCGGTTCCGGGAGGTCTTCCGGCAGATCGGCGAAGAGATCGGCGAGGGGGCTGTTCGTGCGCCGTGCAAACTGGGCGGCGCCGAGCGTCGGGTCGGCGCCTCGGGCGCGGAGGAGCTCGGTGACGGCGCGCTGCTGTTCAAAGACGGCGCGGGAAAGTGGCGTACTTCCAAAGCGATCGGCAGCGTTTGCGTCGACGCCGTGGTCGAGGAGCCAGCGGGCGGCATCGACGGCCCCCCCGGTCGCGGCGTGGTGGAGCGCCGTCCACCCGTTTTCGTCGGTCGCAGTCGCCAGCGTCCCCTGGGCAAGGGCCCCTTCGAGAGCGGCGACGTCGTTTAGGCGAGCCGCATCAAAAAACGAGAGCATTCCGGTCCTTCCGAAAGGTGTGCGCGTGTCCCCACCGCGGAACCTACGCGGTCACTCGGCGGCCGTCACGCGGATCGGCGCACGCACGAAGGGATCGACGCGATCGTCGCTCTCCGTCGGGAGCCACCGCGCCGGAAGCGCGATCTCCAGCGTGTAATTCCCGGGCGGGAGCGGCCCAAGGTCCTCCTCGACGCAAGCGCCGTCCGGTTCCCGGCGCCGCACGACCCGCTGGGTGGCATCGAGGGTGACCGTCTTCCGGACGGCGCCGTGGGGGCGCAAAAAGAGGCGCAATGCCCGCGTGTGGGGACCGATCACCGGGCCCTGCTGAGTCGGGCCCGCCGTCTCTCGCGACGCCTCCGCCAGGGGATTTGCTGGCGGTCGCGAACGGACGGGCCCGTCGATGGATCCGCCGAAGGCGGGACATCGCACAGAATCGATGGGCGAGCAGTCGCTTTCAAGGGTCGTCGCGTCTTCGTTGGAGGCGTTGGCGGCGAAGGCGAGGGGGTCGTCGTCGAAGACGATCGGGATCGTCTGATCGGTGACGTTCCGAATTTCGAGGACAAACGGCGTCTTCTGGCCGCTCGGCGCCACCAGCGGCGAGACGATCTCGAAGGCGACCTCAGGCCGCCGCGCGGGGAGCTCGTTCACGGGGACCCAGCAGACGGCCGGCGCCTCCTCGACCAAGAGCGCGTCCCCGACACAGGCGGCAGGGGGCTCCGGTGCTCCCGGCCCGCGAGGCGTCGGCGCTTTCGGCGACGCAGGCGTCCCCGAACTGGCACCACAGGCAGCCACGAGCAGTGCGACAGGAAGCCAGGTGAGCGTGCGGGGGAGGTTCATGGGGGACAAAATTGAAAAAAGTGGGCCCGCTTGCGCGAGACCCACTTTTCTATACCGCTTTCGCGGCCGAGATCACTCGGCGGCTTTGGCGACGTTCGGGTAGACGGAGACCTTCTTGGTGTCCTTCGAATACCACTCGAACTTGACGACGCCGTCGACGAGCGAGAAGAGCGTGAAGTCCTTGCCGAGACCGACGTTCTTGCCCGGGCGGATCGTCGATCCGACCTGACGAACGAGGATGTTCCCGGCCACGACAGCTTCGCCGCCGTAGACCTTCACGCCACGCCGCTGCGGGGCGGAATCGCGACCGTTACGGGTAGAGCCTGCACCTTTTTTATGAGCCATTGTCTTGGTCCTCCGAGCTCAGGCCTTGATACCGGTGACGGTGATCGCCGTGTACGGCTGGCGGTGACCCGCCTTGCGGCGGTAGTTCTTGCGGCGACGGAACTTGAAGACAACGACCTTCTTGTCGCGGTCCTGCGCCGTGATCTTCGCTTCGACCTTGGCGCCCGCGACGAGCGGAGCGCCGATCTTGAGCGAGTCGCCACCGACGAGGAGAACCTGGTCGAAGGAGATGACGTCGCCGACGTTGCCCGGGAGCTTTTCGATCCGGAGGGTATCGCCCTCGGAGAGCCGGTACTGCTTACCGCCCGTTTTGATGACCGCGTACATGAGATAACCCGCTTTTCTGCCCCTCGTGAGGGGTCGGGAGCCGGCGACGAGCCAGGTTCAAAGAGCCTGTGCCGCGCCGGCGGGGGACCATCTGGCAACGGCCAGACGGGACAAGGGAGGCGCCACTTAAACCATCCGCCGACCCCTGTCAAACCGGATCCTGCCGCCGGGCACACGTCCGCCGAGAAACGGCGGGATCGGACGTGGTCCCCCTCGGTGATTCGAAGTAAGTGACTCGCCATGATTCGCTCGCTTCGCCTCACAACCTGGAAGAGCTTTGCGGAGGCGCTCCTGCCGCTGGAAGCGCTCACGGTTCTCGTCGGGCTCAACGCCGCGGGCAAGTCAAACGCCCTCGATGCCCTTGCGTTTCTTCAGCGAACCGCAAACGGGGTCGACCTGCTGCATGCCCTGGAAAGCGGGCGCGGTGAGCCCATGGAGGCGCCGATGCGTGGGCAGCTCGCTGCCAAACGCTTCAAGCTTGAAGTGGTCGTTCGTGATGCGCGCGACGCCGAGTACACGTACAGCCTCGCGGTCGAGGTGACGGCTCGCGAGGGGCGCGCTGCCGATGCCCTGGTGCAGGCCGAGAGCCTCCGCGGACCGGGAAAAACGCCCGACGCGGTCGACCTCTTTCGGGTCGACGGGATGACCGTGTCGGCGGCGTCCGCGCGCACGAAGCTGTACAACACACGCAAAGGGACCATTCGTGAGCTGCGGCGATCCCACGCGCTCCTTGCACAGCTCGACGGGCAGCTCACGGTGACAGAGCACCCGGAGCTTCGTGCCGGCATCGACGCCGTTCTTGGAGCCCTGCGGTCGGTCTTCTTGTTGGACCCACAGCCCGCGCAGATGCGCGCCTACTCGCGGCATGCGCAGGAGATGCAAGCCGACGGGTCCAACGTGGCGGGCTTCCTCGCCGGACTGCCGGCTGCCCACCGTAGCGAGGTCGAGGAAGAGCTCGCCAAGGCCCTGCGCAGCATCGCCGAGCCCGATATTCGAAGCGTTTCCGTCGATTCGACGCGCTTCGGCGACGCGATGCTCTACTGCAAGGAGGCGTTCGCCGGGACCGACCAGGATGTCGACGCCCGGAGCATGTCGGACGGGAGCCTGCGTATGCTGGCCATCCTGACAGCCATGCTGACGCGCCCGAAAGGGTCGCTCCTTGTGGTGGAAGAGATCGACAACGGCCTGCACCCATCGCGGGCACGCCAGCTCGTTCACTTGCTCTTATCGCTCGTCATGAAGCGGGGCGTTGACGTTCTTCTCACGACGCATAACGAAACGCTTTTGAGTGCACTTCCTCAAGATCTTGTCCCGACCGTGGTCGTCGCTCACCGCGACCCAAAGAACGGAACCTCTCGCCTGACAGTGCTCGAAGAGCTCGATGGCCTGCGGCGCATGATCGGAATGGCTCCGCTTGGAGCGCTGCTTGCGAACAATCGGATTGCGGAGACGATCCAAGAGTTTGCCCGTGAAAACCCCCTGGATTTGGCCACCGCGCTGCACGAGAACGCGGAGTGAAGCCGGTCGTCATCCTCGACACCAACATTCTGTGTTGCCTCCTCCAGGTGCCCGGCAAGGAGACCGCCGGCTCCGGTGAGGACCGGTGGGACTTCTCGCGCGCGGACACGCATAAACAGGAGTACATCGACGGGGGCTACGACCTGTTCGTACCGATCGTCTGCCTGATTGAGGTCGCGACGCACATTGTAAATGCGCACGGCAACAAGCACGCATTGATCGCGCGCTTCACCACCCTCCTGAACGACCTGGCCGACGGCACGAGCCCGTGGGCACCTGTCCACACGCAGGCCGACTTCTGGTCGGCAGAGCGCTTGCGGGCGTTTGCGCGCGAGTGGCCGCAACGGGCGATTTCCGGGCTCTCCTTGGCAGACTGGTCGCTGGCCGTCCTGGTTGAGAAGCAGCGCGCGTTGGGAGGAACGGTGGCCCTCTGGACCGCCGACGCGTTGCTCTGGGCCCATGCGCCAGCCCCCATCCCGGAGATGGCGATCCCGCCGCGACGCCATCGCCGCTAACGTCGAGGCCTTTCCGCGCCTTGGAATTCGTCTTTCCTTCGCGGACGGCCCTACCTCAGGCGATCACGTCCTCAAACGCGTAGCGGGCTGGCGGCTTGCCGACGAGGTAGCGGGCGGCGCGGAGGGCCCCCTTTGCGAACAAATCCCGGTTCGAGGCGCGGTGCACGAGCTCGATGCGC
>JAAFHJ010000307.1 GCA_013298325.1 Myxococcales bacterium
CTGCTTCTGGACGGTCGCCGCGGTGATCCAGGTCTCCCCGTAACGCTGGTGGTACACGCCTGAAACATTGACGCGATTACCGACTTTGAACGTGGTCGAATCAAAGAGACCATCGGCATTGACGTAGAGCCCTTCGTAGGCTCCGCCCGTCGGATTTGTCTGGATGTAGAACCCTTTACGCGCCCCACTTGACGGACGCGTCGTCGTAAGCAGTGCGTTATCAATACGCACAATCTGATCAATCGACGGGTGCCCTTGGGCGCCGGTATCACGCACCTGGGCGATGCTCTGCACGCAGCCGACCGCCCCCGGGTTTGCCGCTTCGCAGGGGTCGCAGGCATCGCCGTGGCCGTCGCCGTCGCTGTCGTTCTGGTCAGGGTCGGCGATGTTGGGACAAACGTCTTTGTAATCGGCGATTCCATCGCCATCGCGGTCAAGCGCGACTGGGCGTTTGCAGGTGTCGGCAGCGTCGTTTGGGCAAATATCGCATGCGTCGCCGACGCCATCCTTGTCGGCATCCCCCTGGGTCAATCCGTCGACGGGGCGGATCGGATCGAAGACGTCCGGGCAAAGATCCTGGGCGTCGGCGATGCCGTCACCGTCTTTGTCGGCGGCGGTCGCGGCGCCGTTCCAACGGTTCGGGCGCATCGGCGTGCAGGTCGGCTCGGCGGTAGGGGCCACCCCTTTGCAGAAGAAAAGCGGATACTTGCCGCCGGCATCGTCCTGGGTGCCGACTTGAAGGAGCTTCGCGATGGTGGCTGTCGGGTAGGTCGAGGTCCCGGGGACGTCGAGGCAGACGGCGCGCTTCTTCCCGCAGACGTCGCCGGGGAAGCTCTCGCAGCGGGCGCGATCGCCCCAGAAGGGGGCCTTCACGACGGCGTCGTCCCCCCAGAGGGCAACCCCTCCGCGCATCACGAGGGCGACGTCTTCGACGCCGGCTTCGATGACGGCCCGATAGGGGTCTTTCCCGCCGCGGTCGTAGATGGCGATGTCGGCCAAATAGCCGTTTGCAATCGCGCCGATACGCCCCTCAGCACCGACGGCGCGCGCGCCGTTCCAGGTCGCCATGCGCCAGAGATCGGCGTCCTTGAAGTGCTTGCCAAAATAGTTGGTGTTCCACGTATCGGCGCAGGAAAGCTCGCGGAGCATGTTCATCGAACCGCTCACGATCCAGTCGGTGCCGAGGGCGATCGGTACGCCCTTCATGTCGAAGAGCGAGGCCTCTGCCGTCTGCCCGTAGAGGTCGACGTTGGAACGGGGCGACCAGATAAGCACGGTGCCGCGATTCCGCATGGTGGTTGCGTCGTCCGGAAGGAGCGACACGCCATGCACGATCGCCGTGTGGGCGCCGAGAAGGTCGTAGTCGGCATCTTTGCCGCTTGTGCAGGTGAACTCATTGCGCGATTCGGCGGTGATCCCTTCCGAGATGTGCGGAAGATAGGCCCCGCCAAGATTGGCGTCACTTTTGGTGGTTCGCCCCGGCGAATAGTTGCATCCTGCATTCAAAAGCAGCGATGGGCTCCCAAGGGGGAAGACGTCGGTGTTGGCCGTCTGCAGGGGGAGACCTTCGGCATCCCCCTGATCACTATCGACGTTTCGGAGAAGCCCGCGGACGCCACCGCCGCCGGCCACTGTGGTCGTCCCCGCGATGAGGTGGCGCAGCTCGGAGAAGGCCTGGACGTAAGTATTTGCGCCGCTGTTGTAATTGATGCGACCGGCGCCGGTCTGCCAATCGAGGCGCTGGTTGTAACGGGTATCACCATGACCGACCGGCCCATTGTTGCCGAACGTCAAGTGTTCATGGGGATTGACCATGCCCGGGCTGATGACGCCATCGCCGCACTCGACGATGGTCGCGTCGGCGAAGCCGGGGGCCGCCGCACAGTCGCAGCCGGTGCAGGTGATCGTGCCGCTCGGTGAAACCAGGACCTCACCGCCGTCGAAGCGGGTGGCCGCTCCGAGGACGGTCCCCCGGAGGACGACCCCCTTGCCGGCCGCGCCCGTTTTCACAACCGTGCAGAGTGCATCGGTTCCCCGAGTTACCGTCCGATTGCAGCTCTTTGCCTCGGGGGCAGGGTCGAGGCTCGCGTGGGGCTTCCCTGGTTTGGGACCGACGGCGCCGTCTGTCGCGCCATCTCCGCCGCCGTCCTTCGTCGTGACGACGGGGGGATCGAGGGTCTGATCGCTGCAGGCGGCCGCAAGCGCGGCCATAGGGAGGGGGAGAAAACAGGCAAAGAGAAGGCGCCGCATCTGCGTCGACCGTAATCGGAGAATCGGATGACGCTTGTGAAAATTGCGGGTAGGTCGGGTGGCGAATACGGCGGTTTGCACTAACGCACGCGGTCATTCCTGCCCTCATGAGCCTTGAACCGCTAAAAACCCGCATCCGCAAACGGCTCGCCGACGAGACCGGTCGCATCGACAAGCAGGCCCCGTTCACCGTCGGTCTCGCCTACCCATCCCCCTACGGCGCCGCGATGAGTTCGTTGGGGTACCAACGAATCTATCGGGCCATCCAAGAGACGTCGGGCATGGCGTGCGAGCGCATCGTCCTCGACGACGAGGCCGAGAAAGAACTCGCCGACCAGGGGATGCCGATCTCCTACGAGTCCCACCGGCCCCTCGGCGACTTCCCAGTCATTGCCTTTAGCGTCGCCTACGAATTGGAAATCGTAGGGATGATTCAAATGATGCGGAAGGCGGGCATTCCGCCCCTTCGCCGCGAGCGCGAAGGCAAGAAGCACCCATTTGTGATTGCCGGTGGGCCACTTACCTTCTCGAATCCGCTCCCGATTGCGCCGTTCGTCGACGCGATCTTGGTCGGAGAAGCGGAAGAAATCACCGTTGAGGTTCTCCGCGTCCTTGAAGAGGGAATGCCCTATGATCGGACGATTGCGGCCCTCGCGAAGATCCCCCACGTCTTCGTCCCCGAGATCCACGGCGAGGTGCTCCCCGAGGTCGCAAAAGCCGACGTCGCGCTCCTCCCCGCCTGGGCCCCGATCCGAACGCCGCACGCCGTTCTTTCGAACATGTTCCTCATCGAAACCGAGCGCGGCTGCTCGCGACGGTGCACCTACTGCGTGATGCGGCGGTCGACGAACGGCGGCATGCGCCTCGTCCCCAAAGAGCGGATCCTTGAGCTCGTCCCGAGCGACGCCAAGCGCGTCGGCCTCGTCGGCGCTGCGGTGAGCGATCATCCCAAAATCGTGGAGATCGTCAACGAGCTCGCCGACAGCGGCCGCGAAGTCGGGCTTTCGTCGCTCCGACCGGACCGACTCAGTCTCGAATTCGTCGGCGCCCTCAAACGCGGGGGATACCGCACGCTCACGACGGCGATGGACGGCCCGAGCGAGCGCCTCCGCGAGACGCTTGAGCGAAAAGCGAAGATTAAGCATTTGGAGCGCTGCGCGGAGAACGCGCGCGCCCACCAAATGGATCGGATGAAGCTCTATTTGATGATCGGGCTCCCGACGGAGACGATGGAAGACATTGATGAATGTGTCTCCTTCGTGACCGAGCTTTCCAAGATTGTCCCGATCTCGCTCGGCATCGCCCCCTTCTGCGCCAAGCGGAACACACCGATGGATGGGTTCGCCTTCGCTGGGATCAACGTCGTCGACGATCGCCTTGATCGTCTCCGTCGCGGCCTCAAGGGGCGCGCCGACGTCCGTTCGACGAGCGCCAAGTGGGCCTGGGTCGAGTACGTGCTCGCGCAAGGGGGGGCCCCGGAAGGGGAAGCGCTCCTCGGCGTCGTCGAAGCGGGCGGCAAATTTGCCGATTACAAACGGGCCTTTAAGGCGCTCGAAGTCTCGCGACCGACGACGAAGCTCCGGCGCTCGCTGGCTATCGCGAACATCTAAGCGGCCGGAACGCGTCCGCCCGGAACCGCCGAAGGCGGTGAGGAAACGGCGCGTACGAGTGCAGCTACGCGTCCGTCCGCGAAGCGGGAGACGGCGCGGAGTTCTCAACAAACGCAATCAGCCGTCGTCGCGGGCGGCGATTCGCACTATCTCCCGGCGCATGGCCGTCGACACGCAACCGAGCCTCCTTCAGACGTTTACCCAGTTCGCCTTCATCGGCGGCGCGGCGCTGCTCGTCTTCGGCTTCGTGACGGTCGGCAAAGACGGCGAACTCCGCCGCCGCTGCGCGCCGACCTGCGCGCTCGCGCCCGAATACGTGTCGTATGCACGCAAAGCCCCCGAGTTCACCCTCAAGGACATGACCGGGAAAGAGGTCCGCCTCTCCGATTTCCGCGGGAAGATCGTGGTGTTGAACTTCTGGACGAAGACCTGCGGCCCCTGCCTGGAGGAGTTCCCCGATCTCGTCGACGCGGCGAAGGTCCTCCAGAAACACAACGACGTCGTCGTGCTCGGCGTCTCCACCGACGACGGCCCCGACGACGTGAAAGACACGCTCCAGAGCATCCTGAAGGAGCCGGTCCCCTTCCCCATCGTCTTCGATCCCGACGCGAAGGTCGTGAGCAAGCAGTTCGGGACGCACCTCTTCCCCGAGACCTGGATCATCGACAAAAACGGCGTGATCCGAGCCCGTTTCGACGGCGCGAAGAAATGGTCCCAGGGGGTCTTCTTCGAATACATCGACCAGCTCCGCGGCGGCGGCTTCTGCCCGATGGAACGGGACGGCCGCAAGTGGAAGGGCGAAGGGGCGAAAGCCTGCCTCACCGACTGACGTCCCCGTGGGCGACTTTCGTGCCCGCGCCGACATGTAGGCAAAAGTAAGCCGCTTTCTTGGCCCTCCGATCGCAGCGCCGTAAGGTCGCGATCGGATGAATCTTTTCCGCCGCTTCGCCCGTCTGGCCCTGCCGCTCACTGCGGCGGCGGCGGCGATCGGCTATGTGGCGGCCGGCAGCTCGGCACCGAACGTCGGCACCTATCCGGCGGCACCGAGCGCCTCCGTCGCGCCTGCGTCCCCGACGCTTCGCGCCCCTGTTGAACCGCCGTCCCTCGCGACGCCGGAAAATCGTTGGGCGTCGGTCGGCGGAAATCCGACGGCAAACATCGATAAGGCCTGGCTCGAAGCGGAGGGCCCCTACAAGGGTCCCCTTGAGGGGCGCCGGCTCGTCACGCTCACCTTCGACGACGGCCCCTCGCTCGTCTACACGCCGCAAGTGCGTAAGTCGCTTGCGAAATACGGCATTGAGGCAACATTTTTCGTCATTGGAAAATACCTCGAAGGGGAGAGCTACTCCGCGCAGAAGGCACGAAAAGTCGTGCAAGATCTCGCTCATGACGGCCACCTCATCGGGAACCACACACTCGATCATAGCCAACTTACTGCCGTCTCTTTCGCAGAAGCGACGCGGCAGATTGATCATTCTGCGGAACTCATTCAGCAAACCGTCGGCGCGGAGCCGCTCTTCTTTCGCCCTCCGTTTGGCGATCTCGACGGCGCTCTTTCCGCCCACCTCGCTGCGCGCCACAACCGGCTCGTGCTGTGGAACGTCGAAGGGAAAGACTGGGAGTCCGACGACGCCGACGCCGTCTTTGCCGAGCTGACCCGGCGCCTCGACTTCGCGCGGGGCGGCATCGTGCTCCTCCACGACTGGAAATACTCAAGCGTCGTCGTCACCCAGCGGCTCCTCGCCTGGCTCCATGCGAATCGTTGGGACCCCAAGCACCCGAAGCGGGCCGGCTACGAGGTCGTCGGACTTGAGGAATTTCTCAACGAAGTCGAGAAGATGCCTCAGCCATATGCGAACCGCGCCGAGATGAACGCCGCCCGTGTGCAGCATTTTCAATCGCTGCATCCGGCCGCACCGCAAGCGGCTTCTACGGAGCCTGTGGCACGCGCGCCGCAGAGACCCAAGCTGCAAAAGGTCTCCACGAAACGCTGATTCTGGCCGCCGCGAACGTCCCCTCAGTGGGACGAAAAGGCGCGCCACCAGGGGAGAAGACCGGCCGTCTCCGCCCGCCAGCCCCAGCGGTAGCTCCGATCGCCGTCGCCGGCCCAGCGGGTCGCGAAGGCGTCGCGGACGACGAGCTCCGCCGCCTTGCCGCGCGGGTTGAAGCCCCACTCGGCCTCCTGGCTGACGTCGTCGGGATCGGCGTAGGTGCGCCACACAAAAAAGCCGGCGAAACGCGGCTCATCCAGCAAATCATGCAGGAGCGCCGTGAAGGCGAGCGCCTGAGCGGCCCCGTCGACGGTGACGTTCTTCATGCCGTCGGGCCA
>JAAFHJ010000308.1 GCA_013298325.1 Myxococcales bacterium
CGGAAGAGCGAAAACCCGAGCATCACCCGCGATGTTTCTGGCGAAGGCGTCCAGCAGGCGCTCCTCAAGATCATCGAGGGGACCGTCGCGAACGTCCCGCCGAAGGGGGGCCGCAAGCATCCCCAACAGGAATTCCTTCAGGTCGACACGACGAACATTCTGTTTATCTGTGGAGGGGCCTTCGTCGGTCTCGACCAGATTGTGCAGCGTCGTGTGGGGCAAAAGGCGCTTGGATTTGGCGCGGAGATCAAGAGCAAGAGCGATTTTAAGCTCGGCGAACTCTTTGCGCAGGCCCAACCGGAAGACCTCTTGAAGTTCGGTTTGATTCCGGAGTTCATCGGTCGTCTCCCGGTCTTGGCGACGCTCAACGAGCTCACCGAAGAGGCGTTGATGGACATCCTGACGAAGCCGAAGAACGCGCTCGTCAAGCAGTTCCAGCGGCTCTTCGAGATGGACGGGGTGAAGCTCAAGTTCACCAAGGGGGCGCTCCAGGCGGTCGCCAAGGAGGCGCTCAAGCGCAACGCAGGGGCCCGTGGCCTTCGCGCCATCCTTGAGCACGCGATGCTCGACATCATGTACGACATCCCCTCGCGCAGCGGCATCAAGGAGGTCGTGATCGCCGAAGAGGTGATCACGAAGGGGGAGCAGCCGCTCATCGTGTACCAAAAAGACAAGGACGCGAAAGAGCCGGAAATCGCTTGAGCCTTCGGCGAAGCGCTCCACGAACCGCAAAGATGCAGGGTGCAATGATTGCACTCTGCATTTTTCTTGGCGCCCCGTCGGTGCATGCCCAGGTGGCAGGGACGAGCGACGACTGGTTTGGCCGCGACAAGGCGCTCCATTTCGGGGCGAGCGCCGCGCTGGCGACCGGCGGCTATGCGGGGGCATCCGTCTTCACAGAGACACGCCCGCCGCGGCTCGCGTGGGGGGCCGGCATTGCGCTGACGGCGGGGATTGGAAAGGAACTTTGGGATCTTACCGGTCGTGGTGACCCGTCGTGGAAAGACGTCGCCTGGGACGTTGCTGGCACGGCGAGCGGCCTCCTCTTGAGCTACGCGGTCGATGTCCTCGTGCGCTCCCTGCAGCGGCCTGCGTCGCCTGCGTTGCCGACCCCTTGAACCGGCAAAAAAACCGCGTGTCTCGGTGACGCGCAGGTGGCGAGCCATGAAGAATCCGAGCTAAAGACGCCGGCAATGTTCTTCAATGACTCGAAGGCGCCGACGAAGCGTCGTGCGGTCCCGCTCCTTCCGCTCCGGGACATCATCGTGTTTCCGCACATGGTCTCTCAATTGTTCGTCGGGCGTGAGCGCTCGATCCATGCGCTCGATGCAGCCATGGCCCAGAACAAAGAGGTCATGCTCGCCGCCCAAAAGAACGCGAAGACAAACGAGCCGACCCCGGAGGACGTATTTATGTACGGAACTCTGGGCACGATCATGCAGCTCGTTCGCTTGCCCGACGGCACCGTTCGGGTGCTGGTTGAGGGGCGTCGCCGCGCGAAGATTAAGAAGTTTCTGCAGAGCGATGAATACTTCTTGGTCGATATCGAGGAGGCCGAGGAGACTGTCGAGAAGAACGTCGAAATCGAGGCGCTTATGCGCTCGATCCAGGCGGCTTTCGAGGAATACCTCAAACTGAATAAGTCCGTGGAGCCCGATGAGCTCCGGAGCATTCAGCTCATCGATGAGCCGTCTCGGTTGGCCGACACGGTCATCGCGAACATGCCGACGGTCAAGCTCAGCGACCGCCAGGATTTGCTCGAGAATGCGAACGCGAAGGCGCGCCTGGAGAAGCTTCATGAGCTGCTTCGGTCCGAGGTGGAGATTCTTCTCGTTCAGAAGAAGATCCGCTCGCGGGTCAAGAAGCAGATGGAGAAGACCCAGAAGGAATACTATTTGAATGAGCAGATGCAGGCCATTCAAAAAGAACTGGGCGGCACCGAGCGCGACGAGCTAAAAAACGAACTTGCCGAGATTGAAGACCAACTCAAGGCAAAGAAGCTCTCTGAAGAAGCGCAGGAAAAGGCGAAGAAAGAGCTAAAGAAGCTCAAGTTGATGCACCCGACGAGCGCCGAGGCGACCGTCGTCCGCAACTACCTCGATTGGATCGCCGCGCTCCCTTGGCACGAAAAGAGCGAGGAAAACTACGACCTCGCGATCGCAGAGACGGTGCTCGACGAGGACCACTACGGCCTTCGCAAAATCAAAGAGCGCATCATTGAGTACCTCGCCGTTCAGGCGCTCGTCCGCAAGCTCAAGGGGCCGGTGCTCTGCTTTTGCGGCCCTCCGGGCGTCGGAAAGACGTCACTCGCGAAGAGCATCGCTCGCGCAACCGGTCGTAAATTCGCACGAATTGCGCTTGGCGGCGTCCGCGACGAGGCCGAAATTCGCGGCCATCGGCGGACGTACATCGGCGCCATGCCCGGCAAGCTTGTGCAGACGTTGAAGAAAGTCGGCACCGACAACCCGGTTATCCTCCTCGACGAGATCGACAAGCTCGCGAGCGACTTCCGCGGCGATCCGGCGGCGGCGCTCCTCGAGGTTCTGGATCCCGAGCAGAATCACAGCTTTGCCGACCACTACATGGATCTCGATTACGACCTTTCCGACGTGATGTTCATCACGACGGCAAACAGTCTTTCGGCGATCCCGGTGCCGCTTCAGGACCGCATGGAGATCATCGAACTCAGTGGCTATACCGAGTTCGAAAAGATGAACATCGCGACGAAGTACCTGCTTCCGCGCCAGGCGAAAGAGTGCGGTCTCGACGGCGTCGACTTTAAGGTCTCCGAGAGCGCACTCCGCACGATCATTCATCACTACACGAGCGAAGCCGGCGTCCGTAACTTGGAGCGCGAAATCGGTTCCGTGGCGCGCAAAGCGGCGCGAAAGGTGGTTGAGTCGGGCAAGGAGACGAAGATCAACGTTCTCGCGAAGGACGTCCCCCAGTTCTTGGGAGTGCCGAAATACCGGCTCGACAAGAAAGAGGAGAAAGATCAAGTCGGATTGACGAACGGTTTGTACGTGACCTCCGTCGGCGGCGGTCTCTTGAGCTGTGAAGCGTCCGTCGTGCCCGGAAAAGGGAAGATTGTGATCACCGGCCGTCTCGAGAAGGGGATGGAGGAGAGCATGCAGGCGGCGATGAGCTACATCCGCTCCCGCAGCGCGCTCCTGGGGCTCGCCGACAACTTCCACGAGACGATCGATATTCACGTCCACTTTCCGGATTTTGTTCAGAAAGATGGGCCTTCGGCCGGTGTTACCGCGGCGACGTCGATCGCGAGCGCGCTGCTGAAGCTGCCGGTTCGTCGGGACGTCGCCATGACCGGGGAGATCACTCTCCGCGGGCGCGTGATGCCGATCGGCGGCGTGAAGGAGAAGCTCCTCGGGGCCCATCGCGCTGGAATTACGACGGTTTTCATTCCGGCGGAGAACCAGCACCACCTGTTCGAGGTGCCGCGGCGCGTGCTCAAGGCGATGCGGATTGTCCTCGTCGACAGTGCCGATCAGGTGCTTCGCGAAGCGATTCGCTTCCCGAACGCCGACGCCGTCTTTGGCCCGCGGCCGGCGACGCTCGAATACCGAAACGGCGACCTCCTCGAGACCAGCGACCTGCCGTTGCCGCCCGCCGCCGCCGTTCCGCCGGCGCGCCCGTCGGGGACTGCCGTAGCGGCGGAAGAGGCGGTCCGGACCGCGCAGTCTTAGTCCTCGCGGAATCCGCTTGCACAGCCGCCCGTGCTTCGGCATAAGCGGCGAGTCCCCCTTCTCGAAGGGGGGCAGTCTCGGGCAGGTAGCTTAGTGGTAGAGCGCTGGCTTTACACGCCGGATGTCGCAGGTTCAATCCCTGTCCTGCCTACAACAACTCGGAAAAACAGTGGAATTCGCGGATGATCGTCCGCAAGACCACCGCAGGCGGACCTCGGAGCAGCGCTCCCGGGTCCGTTTTTCGTTCGTGCTCCCGACGCCAGCGCGCGCGGCGGGGCGGGGCGGTTCGTCCCCGTCGAGCCGCAAAAGTGCTTCGACGAAGAAAACGACACGATCGAAAAAAAGAGTCTTGTCGTCTCCGAAGAGAAGGGATAGGTATCGCGCATCGCCGAGGGGCGGTAGCGAAGTTGGTTATCGCGCTGGCCTGTCACGCCGGAGATCGCGGGTTCAAGTCCCGTCCGCCTCGCCCAGACGAAGAGCCGCAGCTGAAGAAGCTGCGGTTTTTTTCGTTTGTGGCGTTGCGTTCCGTGACCGCCGAGCGCGAGCCACCCTGAGTTCCACGCGCCGTCAGCGGCGACGAGCGCAATGGAAGCTCTTAAAAAGACTTGCGAAAGACGTTACCACTCTTCGCTAAGTACATGCTGAAGCGTCTCTTCGAGGTTGTGGGCGTGGCGAAAGCCGAGCGTCTCTTTCGCGCGGGTGTCGTCGACCATGCAGACGTAGCGAATGTGGTCGAGTTCCGGGGCCGGGAAGCTTGTAAGGCGGAGCGACCAGAGGCGCTTGAGCGTCGCTTTGGCGAGCGTGTACGGGACCGCGATCGTCGGGCGGCCAACCGTCTTGATGGCGCGTGAGAGCGGCACCGGATCGGGTCCGGCGACGTTGAAAATTCCGCGTTTTCCGCGGTCTAGCGCGCACAGGATCGCGTGGGCGACGTCGTCTTCGTGGATGACCTGGATCATCGGGTCGAAGCCGAGCAGGGTGAGCACCGGGTCGAGGCGGAGGAAATTCGAGGGGGCGTTGCGCACCGTTCCGAGGATGTGGACCGGTCGCAAAATGACCGTTTCGGTCTCAGGATGCTTCCAGAAGAAGCTTTGAGCGAGCATATCGACTTCGATCAAGTCGCGAATCTCGCCGAAGCGGGCTCCGCCGAGTAGCGGCGCATCTTCGTTCAGGAACTGGGGATTGTCGGGCTGGGGGCCGTAGACGTTTGCGCTCGAAAGTACGACGACTTTGGGGACCTTGAACTGGGCCGCGTACTCGAGAAGCTTTGCAAAACCGACGACGTTCCAGGCGTGGTGTTCGGTCGCGGAGGCACGCGGATCGTGCATGACGCCCAAGTGAACAATCGCGTCGATAGGCTGCGCGCGGAAGACGTCTTTGAGCTTCTTTCGGCGAATGTCGACCTGCTCGTGGACGACGTCGCTCGGGCGGTCGGCAAAGGGGCGCCGGTCGATGCCGACGACGTTGGCCTCCTTGTGGAGGGCACGCACGAGACGCTTGCCGAGGCGGCCGCAGACGCCGGTCACAAGGACGGTGCCTCGGGGGCGCAGCGAGGATTCGTTTGTCATATCGGAAGTTTCTGGGGGGAGCGTGCTCAAAAGAAGATCGACTTTCGTTCTCGGACGCCGCGGTTCACCATCGTTTGAATCGTCGCGCGGACCGTCTCGACCTTCTCGGCAATGACGGCATCGTCGTCGTCGGGATCGCCTTGGAACGTCATCGGTTCCCCGAACGAAATGCGGTATTTCGTCGGCAAGGGGAGGGCGCCGCCGGGGAGGAGGAGCTGGGGAAGCAGCGGCAGGCTCGGCACTCTTAGGAACTTGGCGAGGCCGTCCATGTTCTTGACGCTGATGTACTGTTCTTCGCCACCGACGACGGCAACCGGCACGATTGGCGTATCGGTCTCCATTGCGAGCCGCATAAATCCGAGACCGAAATCGGCGAGGCGGTAGCGGCGATCAAAGGGCTTGCTGATCCCTTTTACGCCTTCGGGAAAAACGAGGAGAGCTTCTTCGCGTCGCAGCAACGTTCGTGCATTTTCGGGCACGCCGACCACTTGGCCAACTCGCGAAAAGAGCAGCGATACAAATGGGAGTGTTTGGGTGAACTTCTCGACCATCGCCCGGCAGAAGCGCGGCGGTTCGACGTCCATGAACATCGCCGCGCCGATAAGAGCCCCATCGATCGGGATCTGTCCGGAATGATTCGCGATTAGAAGAACGCGCCCCTTCGGCACGTTCTCCGCGCCGAAGACTTCGGTCCGGAAATAGTGGCGGTGGAGGACAGCGACCGACGCGATGGCGTACTTGACCCACTCGCGGTCGAGGCCGAACGGGTCGGTCGACCCTTCGCCGAAGGTTGTCGGCACGCGGTCGAGGCGGGCGTTGAATTCTTCGCCCATTCGAGCACTTACAAACTCGTCGATGGCATCGAGGCCGATCGTCTTGGCCCCCTGGTAGCCAAGACGACCGGCCTCGATGCCAT
>JAAFHJ010000309.1 GCA_013298325.1 Myxococcales bacterium
GGAGTACGTCGCAGAGTCCGCTCCTGAGCGTGATGACCTGAGGATCATTCGGCTCGACGTAGTAAGCCCCTCGCGGGATGTCCCGCTGTCCTGCGGCAGGAGCGGAACCTCGATTGAGGGCGACGAAGCAATCGGCCCCTTTGCACATCGATTTTTGCGCGCTCGCGCCCGCCGGTGGGCGCCTTCGCTGCACCGCAAGGTTTACGCGGTCAAGATCAACACCTTGGGGGAGACGAATCGAACATTTCTTCGTGTCATCGAAACTCGAGGCGACGCCGTCGCCCAGGAATATCCGGTGGCCCTCAAAGCATGTCTGAAAGTCGAAGCACTTGTTCTCACCAAATACGAGACTGTCGCTGTACTTTTGGAGGGTTTTGACATCAACGACTTGGGGAACGCATTCACCGTAGACGCTGGTTTCCCCTTCTGGGCACAGCGCGCCTTTGATGGCGAGCGGGTTCCCGAGCTTGCCACCGGCCGGCGTTAGAACAGCGCCGACCGACGTCGGGCTCGCCTCCGAGAGACTCCCGCTCCCAGAACCCCAGTCGAGGTACGAGAGATCGACGGGCAAGAGAGCAAAGTCGGTCTCGGGGAGCGTTGTCGTGATCGAGCGGAGTACTTGCGCCTTATCTTCTTTGTAGGCGACGACCCGAATTGTAACGCTGGCAAGATTGTAGCTATCGCCGCGCGCCACCGTGATGGTCGATGGAAAGCGAATATTGTCCCCTTCAATGACGCCGTAGATCGACTGTAGAACGCTCCCGGTGCTGGTGTCGGTCACGTCCAGGGAAACGCTCGTCACGTCGTCCGGCAGGGCCATATCGGTCTGAAGGGCCACGATAATGCCGCTCGCCGGGTCTTTGGCACAGGCGGCCGTCGCAAGAGCGATCGCGAACGGGAGGGCGATCAGGGCGCGGAAACGGGACATAGAAGCCTCCGGACAGGGGAAGAATCGCGCGGAGCGGTGGAACTTCTTAAGGAACTCCGGCGAAGCCCCTTAGTGTGACCGGAAGCGCGGCACCGGTAAAGGGGGAACCCCGAAAACGGAGAAGGGGGCTGTGGGGCCCCCTTCTGCACGCCCGTCAATGAGCCGCCGACGTGTCGACCGGCCCCTTCGGCTTTTCGAGCATCAAGAGCAAGAGAAGACCGAGAGCAACCGACGCAGCCACAATCTCGAAGCAGCCCGAAAACGATTTCACCATCGCCTGGGTGACAACCTTCCCCTTCAGCGCCATCTCCGGAACGAGATCCCGCTGAAACGTCTGCGAACCGAGCGTGCCACGAATCGTACGATACTGATCCATCGCGACGGGATTGTACGGATTGATTTGCTCGGATAGGTAGCTCGAGTTTCGCTTGATACCGTCGGTAACGAACATCCCCATTAGGGCCGTTCCGATCGATCCACCAAGCTCACGAGTTAGGTTAAAGAGACCGGTCGCGTTCCCACGTTTTTCCGCCGGCACTCCCGAGAGCGCCGCCACCGTCACGGGAATAAAGATGAATCCAAGCCCTGCACTTCGCACAAAGTTTGGGCGGACAAGGTCCCAGAAACCGGCCGCGGGAGTGAGCTTCGATGCCAGAAATTGACTTCCAGCTACGACGAAGATTCCGAGCGCCAAGAGTGCCCGAGGATCAAAGCGACTTCCAAAGCGCCCAATGAGCGGCATCAAGAGAACGGATACCGCGCCCGCGACAAGAAAGATCTTGCCTGTATCGAGCGCTGTATACTTCATCACAGATCCAGCAAACAAAGAGAACAGATAGCTACCTGAAAAGAGCGCGAATCCGGTTAAGAAGTTTAGCCCGGTGCCTGCTGCGTAGCTTCGAACAAGAAAGATCCGCAGGTCTACGACAGGGTTTTCGGTCTCGAGCTCGTGAACAACAAACGTGATGAGTGCGATCGTTCCAACGACGGCCGCGATCGCAATTTCCTTGCTCTCGAGCCAACCTTCCCGATTCCCCTCCTCGAGAACGTACTGAATCGACGGCATCGCGACGGCAAGCAACGCGATGCCAAAGCGGTCGACCGGTGCGTTTTTTGGCGGCTCAAAGCCGGGCTGCTCGACGAATCGAAAGATGAGGAAAATTGCGAGAGCGCCGATCGGTACGTTGACCAAGAAAATCCAATGCCAGTCGAACCACTCGATGAGATAACCGCCAATCGTCGGCCCAAGAAGGGGCCCCGTAATCGCCGCAAGGCCAAAGAGGCCCCCGGCCATTCCGTGTTCTTTGGCGGGGTATCGCGCAAAGAGAATCGTCTGCGCCGTCGGAATGATTGCCCCACCTCCCAATCCCTGGAGGATGCGAAAGATGACCAGCGATGGAAGATTCCAAGCGGTCCCACATAGGGCAGAGGCGATGGTAAAAAGAGCGACACTTGCGGCAAAGTATTTCTTATAGCCGAAGCGCTTTTGAAACCAGCCTGTCATCGGAATAATGACGATATTCGCCATCATGTAGCCGGTCGAGACCCAGCCAATCTGGTCGATAGGTGTGCCGAAACTTGCACGAATATCCGAGAGGGCAACGTTCACAATCGTGATGTCGATCATCGCCATCAAGGCGGTGACCATGACGACCGCGGTAATACCCGCCTTCGATCCCGTAACTTCTGTCTGCTGGCTCATCGAAGGGCTCCAAGAACTGCCGTGCGTTGCGCATCACTCGGGCCTAGAATCACCTCGTACGGACCACTGCTTTCACGCTCATTCCCGGGCGCAGCGTAGCTCCGACGTCTCCATCGAACCGGATGAGCACGGGGACACGCTGAACGACTTTTGTGAAATTTCCCGAGGCATTGTCCGGCGGCAAGAGCGAGAACCGCGATCCGGTCCCTGCCGCAAGGCTCTCCACATGCGCCGAGAAGGAGCGGCCTGGGAACGCGTCAACAACGACTTCGACGGTCTGGCCCTCATGCATCTCCGCGATTTGGTCCTCTTTGTAATTTGCGACGACCCAAACGTCGTTGGTCGGCACGATTGCAAAGAGCGGGCGGTCCGGCGAAACAAGTTGGCCGACTTCTACGTTTCGACGGGCAATGGCCCCATCGGAGGGGGCAACGACCTTCGTATAGCTGAGATTCAGCTCCGCCTGATCGAGTGCCGCTTGTGCCTGCTCCACGCGCGCCGTTGCCAATTCGACCTGCGCTTTCGCCGCTTCAACCTGCTCAGGCCCGGCATTGGCAGCCAAAAGCCGACCGCGTGCACTCTCCACCGTTCCTGCCGAGTTTGAGACATTTGCTTGCGCGGCAATTAGCCGTGAACGTGCCTGCGTCAATGAGGCTTCTGCCTGTTCTTGTGCGGCACTCTTTGCATCATAGTCGGCTTTTGAGACCGCCCCCTGAGCAAAGAGCTTGTCGCTGCGCTCGAACTCGGAACGCGCGAGCTTCGCGCGGGCCTCCGCGGCGAGAATGTCGGCCTTCGCCTGCTCAATGCTTGCAAGTGTCGTCCCTGCAACGGCCGATGCTTGCGCAACCCCGCCTTTTGCGACGGAAAGATTCGACGCGACGGAGGCCTCGGTCACGTTGCTTTGCGTCTGCGCAGCCCGCAGGCTTGCCTTTGCGGCGGCGAGGTCGGCTTTCGCGGCGCGGAGGCGGACTTGGTAGTCCCGGTCGTCGAGTTCCACAAGAACATCACCTGCTTTGACGACCTGATTGTCCTTCACGAGCACGTTCTTGACTGGCGCGACCACGCGCGGCGCGACGCTCGCAACACGCCCTTCCACGAAGGCATCGTCGGTCGTCTCCTTCCCACGACCAAGCGCCCAGACCGCCCCCCCTCCCACGATCGCGACCGCCGCAAGGGCGGGGAGGATTTTTTTCGCGCGCCCCTGCTTCGCGACGGGGGCGGCGGGTGCTTCGGAAGCGGGGGTAAGCGGCTGTTCTGCGACGGTGGCCATGCGCCCGGCTTTGCGCCTTCCGTGCCAACACCTCCGGAGGCGGGATTGCAACTCTAGAATACCGATATTCCTAAACTTTCGAGCACGCGCGCAGGTCGACCCGCGCGAGAATGAGCGTGCCTGCCTTCGAATCGGTAGGAAATTCGGATGACACCCGGTTCCTTCCGGATGTATTCCGTCTGCTTCCAAAGCCGATGGATGTTCTTCCGACGCCCCCCGACGAGCCGCAGTCGCCAGCAGCGATCCGCGCACTCCGTGGTGAACGAAGCCGCGCGCAGTTCGCACGCCTCGTCGGCGTAACGCCGAATACCGTGTACCGCTGGGAACTTCCGGAAGGCGCGAAGGAGGCGCGACGCCCCCGCGCCGGGGATCGCGCCCAGCTGGCGCGCCTCGCGCAGGCGTCGGCGGAAGACGCGCTCCTCGAGCCGTCTGGCCGAGATCGCGATCGCTGGTCGGCAGAGGTGGCTCCCGAGCTTTCGGCGATGGAAGCTCGCATTTTAAGGCTCTTTTCCGCCGATCACGAAGGTGCCTACGCGGAGCTGCTCGGCGCGCTGGGGACACCTCTCGCTCGCGCCGAAGGGGCGCTTGCCTCGGCGGGGCTCAGCCTCCACGCAGCGCTCCGCCATTTCGATGGGGAGCGCGCGCTCGTCGCGCTGGCACCGGCTCTCCGGGTAGCGCTGGAGCCGGAGGCCCACCTCTCAAGTGGCGCCAGCATCGTGGGCGAGTGGACCTTCGGTGCCGCGGCTGTCCTGCATGCGCTCCCGCAGAAAAGACTTTTTGATCTCAGTAAGTTGCAGGACTTTGCAGCCAACGCTGTGCGCGCAGCGGACGCACATGGCGGCTCCGTAGGTCGCCTCCTTGCCGCGTGCGCCTTGAATGCGGCGGCGGCGACGGTTGGTGACGAAGCGTTGGCCGAGCGTGCGTTCCGACTGCTGCCGCGCGTGTCCCGCGGCGCGCTCCCCGAGCTCCTCTCCGCCCATCTCGATGAAATACATGCATTTCGCATGCTTCTCCGCGGCGAGATGACGGCGGCACGTTCCCATCTTGAAGCGGTCGCCGAGGCGGCCGAGCGCCTCCAATGTCGTCCCCTCGAAGCGCGTGCCCTCGGATGCCTCGCGGTACGGCATCTCGACGACCTCGCCGACCCCGAAACCGCCCTCGCGATCGCTGCGCGGTCTCGTCGGGCTGCAGAGCGCGGGCGTTTAGGTGGCGGAATTCACGATGCTTTTGCGACACGTGCGGAACTTGAGGCGTTGCTTCGTCGCGGCGCCGTCGACGACGCCGTCGCACGGCTCGGCAATCTCGATCGTTCCACGGAGGAACTTGGGTTCCCCCCGTTCCCTGCCCTCACCGCGGTTGCACGTGTGCTCCTGTTTGCCGGTCGCTACGACGATCTGGAGAGTCGCGCGAGCGCGCTACGAGGCGGGGATGGTGAGGGCGCTTCAAATCCGCGAGCTGCGGAACTCCATTCAAGTTTCGATGCCATTGTTCCGATTGCCGACGCCTACGCGACCTACTTCGAAGCGCTCGCCATCTACGGGCGCGGCGGGAGCTCCTCCCTGCTCCTTGCGACGTTCGCCGAGGCGGAGGCAAAGGCGGCTCGCTGGCGGCTTTTGCTAAGAGATGTGCTTGTTTATGGCACGGGCGCCCTCCTCGCGTGCGGGCGATTTGACGAGGGGGAGCAGTCGCTCCGACGGACGCAGCGCCTCCTCGACCGTCTCCCTTCGCCGTGGGCCATCGCCCATTCGCGGCGCCTGGAAGGGACGGTTTTGGCCGCTCGTGGCGACTGGACCTCAGCAAGAACACACATTGAAGCGGCGATTGCCGCCTTCGAAGTCGCGAGAGATTCCGTCGATGCGACGCTCGCGCGCTGGTTGTTCGCGGCACTCGCTGCGATGAACGGCGAAGCGCTCACCGGCGACGCCTCCCTGGAAGCCCGTCGCGCCGCCTTTCTGCCGATGGGGCTCGTGCTCCCGGCGACCGTCGAAGCTGGCCTCACACGCCAGCAGCGCCTTCACGATGCGCGCCTGCGCGGCGGCGACGGAAGTTCCCCCCAACTGCCGACGACCACACATCGCTTCACCGCGGCCCGCTTGGTCGTCCCCGTTTCCCGGCTCACGGTTCGTGGCGGGGACAGGCGCCTCATTGAGCGTGAACTCCTAGCGGTTCTTGGAGATTTGCTCGCGCCGCGCGTCTTCCGCATTGAAGAGATCGACTCCGCAGGAGCCGCGGTTGCTGGCCACGGAGCTGCTCTCCCCGCGCTCGCATCGTGGG
>JAAFHJ010000031.1 GCA_013298325.1 Myxococcales bacterium
GTCTGGCGAAGTCGATGATTTGCCTGCCGACGGCATGACGGCGGTTGAGGCGCTTGCTGCGATCTCTCTCCGCGTTCAGAAGCTCGTCGCGCGTGCCGAAGCCAACCTCGAAAACGACATTCTCCCGCGACTTGCGGGCGAGGTAGGCATCCTCCTCGTGAAGCCGTCGGCGCTGCCGCCGCACGCGCTCGGCGAGATCGACGCGCGCTTCGAAAACGAAGTCTTTCCGATTCTTACGCCGATCGCCATCGATCCCGGCCACCCGTTCCCTCGCGTTCGTAACCGGAGCCTCAACCTCGGCGTCATGTTTCAGCGCGATGCAGCGAGCGGCGGCGAGCACGGGTTTGGCGTCGTTCAGATGCCGTCGATGCTCCCGCGCTTCGTCGAGGTGCACGGCCTTGTGGGACCGGATGGGAAGGAGGCACGCCATGCCTTCGTTCTCCTTGAAGATATCGTTGCGCGCCACGTCACGACCCTCTTCCCGGGCGTCCGAATCCGTGGGGTATACACCTTTCGTGTCACCCGGAATTTCGACCTCGAGATCGATGAGGAGGAGGCGGAAGACCTCCTCCAGACGATCCAGCAGGAGCTCCGTCGTCGCGAGCGCGGCAACGCGGTACGCCTCGAAGTCAGTGGCGATTTCCGGGACGGCGTCGCCGAGGCGTCGCTCGCGAAGCTGGTGAAGAGCCTGAAGCTCGATGCCGAGCGGGACGTCTATCGGCACGAAGGACTCCTGAACGTCGCCGACGTGATGGCCTTTGCCTCCCTCTCCGACCGTCGGGATCTCCGGGATGAGCCCTTTCAGCCGCTTCCGGTTCCCGAGCTGCGGGACGTCGAAGATCCCTTTGAGCGGATTCGTGAAGGGGACATTCTCCTCAATCACCCCTTCGACTCCTTCGATGCCGTCGTTGAGCTGATTACCCGCGCCGCGGAAGATCCGGACGTCCTCGCGATCAAGCAGACGCTCTACCGAGCCGGGGGCGATTCCCCCATTGTGAAGGCGCTGACGCGTGCCGCAGAAGCGGGCAAGCAAGTGACCGCAATCGTGGAGCTGAAAGCGCGCTTCGACGAAGAGTCGAATATTCAGTGGGCGCGCACGTTGGAGCAGTCCGGCGTCAACGTCGTCTATGGGCTCGTTGGGCTGAAAACCCACGCGAAATGCCTCTTGATTGTTCGCCGGGAGAAGGCCGGTTTACGCCGCTATGTTCATCTCTCGACCGGCAACTACAATACGTCGAGCGCACGCCTTTATACCGATGTCGCGATCCTCACGGCGCGCAAGTCGATCGGGGAGGATGCATCCTCGCTCTTCAACTTGCTCACCGGTTACAGTGCGCCGGCCAAGTGGAACTCCCTGATCGTCGCCCCGCTCGGTCTCCACGAGGCGATCCTCGGGCTGATCGCCCGAGAAGCGGAGCACGCGCGCGCTGGGCGCCCTGCCCGGATCGTCGCCAAGATGAACGCGCTGGTCGATGAAGATGTCGTCGAAGCGCTCTACCGCGCCTCCCAGGCAGGCGTCGAAATCACGCTTCTCGTGCGCGGAATCTGCTGCCTACGACCGGGGGTTCCTGGCGTGAGCGAACGGATCGAGGTACGCGCGATCGTCGACCGTTACCTCGAGCACGGGCGCGTTTTTCAATTTGAGAATGCCGGCAAAACGGAGGTCTATATTTCCTCCGCCGACTGGATGCCGCGAAATTTCCACCGTCGCGTCGAGCTCCTCGTCCCCATCGAAGACCCTCGGATTCGGAGCACGCTGGTCGACCTCCTCGCCCTCTCCGTCGCCGACACCGCCAAGAGCTGGTTGCTTCGGTCAGATGGCTCTTACCATCGCGTTGTTGTTCCAAAAGAACGTGTGGAACTCCGTTCCCAGTCCCGCTTGATCGAGCTTGCGCGCGGAAAGTTGAAGGTCGCCGAACAGGCGGCGCGGCCGGCTTCCCGCTTCCTCATGGCTGCCACTGCCGAGCGATCGCCCCTCGAAGGGAAGCTCCCAAAGCTCGCGCGTCGGCGTCGCCGTCGCAATGATCGCGACTGAGGGCTTTCGAGCGCCGCTTTTGGGTCGATTTCGTCCGTCGCCCCCGAGGGACTGCGGTACATCCTCGCAGTCCCCTATGCTCCTTCTTGGAATGACCCGCGGCGAAATTTTCCTCGTCGTCGCCCTGTTTCTTCTGGTCTACGCGGCCGGCTTCTTGAAACGGGGAGGGGACGCCTTGGAGCGCCTTTTCTCTGCGGCCCGCGGGGATGATGACGGGCCCACGTCGACACCCGCCGATGCCGAGCGTGAGGGCGCCCGGAAGAAAGACTCGCCCGCGCCGTGATCCGCGGGGCGGTTCCCCGGGTGCTCTTTGTCGGCGCGTCGGAGGTCGGGGCCCAGCTCGACGATCTCCTCGCCGCCGACGGTCGCGTCGTGGAGTCGCTGGCGCCGGCCCGCGTATTTCTCGCGCTGAGCGCCGCCCCGTCCCCGATTTCCGCGCTCGTCTTTGCGCTCCCTGTTGCTCAGGTTGTTGCCCACCTTGAGCGCCTCATTTCGCTTCCGGCTCTCGAAGGTGCGCGCGTCATCGTCATCGGTGCTGGTGACGATGCCCTCGCCGAGCTCCTTCAGCCACTCGCGCCCCGAGCGCTCCACATCGGCACGTTTGAGCCGGATTCGATCTCGGCGTTTCTCGCGAATCGGGCCGCGCGCTTTCTAAGTGACCCGCCGGTCAAGCTTCCGCCACCGATTCCGGTGTTCTCGGAAACTATCGATGTTGCACGTGTTTCTGTTCCGATTTCCCACAGGCCGAGCGATGCCCCCCGCGAGCCAGAGGGGCGGAGCCGCCCCTCGTTGCCCCCCGCATCGTTCCGCGCCGACCTCGAGCCCTCGTCGCTCGCAACGCCACGATCGGCGGCGGGGTCTTCACGACGGCCCGGAGCCCCCGGCGATGCCCTGTCCGAACGGCCCAGGAGCGACGAAGGCGTCGGTCTTGGTGAACTTGGCAGCTCTACTGCCCCCAGCTCGCCCCGCCTTCTCCCGCCCCTCGCCACCCTCGACTCCCTCCGCCCCACGCCCGACTCGGCATCGCTGCCGCCGAGCCTTGCGCCGCGTTTTTCTGAGGTTCCTGCCGATTCTGCCCGCCCCTCCTCGCATCCTGTGCCCGAAGAGGCGGCGCCGCTTCTGGAAGGCCTCGGCGCCGATGTCGCTCTCGGGCCCGAGCTTCGCGCCCTGCTCGACGCTGCGGAAATGCGCGTACGATCTATCGAATTGGGGTCGGTTCCGCCGCGCAGCCCAGACGCTGGCCGCACCCCCGATTCGCGTCGTGGCGAGCTCCCCTCGGGGCGCCCCGACCTCCTCGTCTCGCAGGAGGCGCTCGAACTCTTGGAAGGGGAGGGGACCTTCGGCGGCTCGCGCTCCCTGACCGGGGAGGCCTCTGTCACTGGCTCGCCCGGCTCGCTCCCTCGTGGAACCTCCCATGGGAAGTCCTCGGCCCCGCAGCTCGATGCGGATGGGACCGCCGCGCGCGCCGTCCGTCCGGTCGCGGGCGCCAGTGAAATTGCTGGCCGCCCGGCCATGAAGGACGCCGCGCCTCCGCCAGAGGCGCTCTCGCCGTCCCTGGCGAACGGGTTGTCCGATCCGGCGTCTCGCCGGGCGGAGACCAACGCCTTGCGCAATGAACGCGAAGTGGCCGTTTCTATTGCGCATGTTCGCCCACCGCCCCTTCCGACGCTGGATGGTGCCGAGGCCTTTCTCCATCGTGCCGACGGAACGTCTACCGCCCCGGAAGACGCGAGTGCGCTGATGCGCGCTCGGACCCCTGACAGCGATCCGCGGGTCGTGTCGTCAGCCCCTCGCCCGGCGAGTTCCCAGCCTTTGGACGCGGGCACGTTCAGTCCGCCAACGGCGTTCCTCCGCCCTTCGGTGTCGGCAATGGCTGGCGCCCTCGGGCGAGCAAGCGCGCCGGTGGATCCGCCTTCGTCGCCGCAACCGCCAGCGAATTCGCAGGCACAGGCGTCCTCCGAGCGGGCCGGTGGAAGCCGGCCCGCCGCCGCGCCACACCTTCCTCAGAAACCCGAGACCTGGTCGCTCCCGAGGCAGTCGGCCGGCCCACTTGCGATCGTGCGCGTCCTCGGGGCGGCGATCGCCGCGCGCGCCGACGGAATCCTTTGTGTCGCCGGCGATACGGGCGAGCGTCGCGTTCGCCTTGAAGGTGGCGATATTCTAGCCGTTTCCTCCTCCTGTCCGGAAGACGCGCTCCCCCTCTTCCTGGCGACCGAGGGGCGCCTCCGCCGTGATGTCGCGCAGCGTGTCGCGGCGCGGCCGGCGAAACATCCGCGGCTCGTCGCGGCGGCCCTTGTTGCCGAGGGGTGGCTCGCCCAGGACGATCTCTGGAGCGTGCTCGCTGCCCACGCCGAGGCGATGCTCGTTCGCCTTTTACGCTGCGAAAACGGGACTTTCGAAGCGGGGGCCTTCGACGCGAAACCCCTCGCCCTTGACGATGAGTCGCCGTTCGGCGGGCGACCCGGGGCGACCATCTTCGTCGAAGCGGCGCGGCGGGCGCTCGAGCGCGACGCAGCCATCGGCCATTTTGGGGGGCCGGATGCTCGGCTCGGCGCCGTGCTCGCGGGTCCCCTTCTGCGCGAGTGCGGCCTCCCCGAAAGCGACGAACGCCGCTTCGCCGATCCGAGCGCCACCCTTGGCCAGCTTGCCGGCGATGACGAACACGACGTCCTCGCCTGCATTCTGGCCACCCTCGGCATCTTTCGTTTCGTCGTCCCGCTCACCCCCGAAGGCGCATCCCGCCCGGAAAATTACAGCCTCCAAGCCGATGCGCAGGCCTACGAAGGGCGCCTCGCGATCCGTCTCGCCCTCGTCGAAGAGGGGGACTACTTCGCCATTCTCGGCGTCCCGCGCAGTGCGAACGGCTACGAAATTCGCGGCGCCTACCTGCGCCTTCGGAACGACTTCGCCACCCACCGCCTCGATGCTCTCGGCCTCGCCACGCGACGCCGGGACGTCGAGCAGGTCCTTTTCGTCCTCGAAGAGGCCTACGAAGTCCTCCGCGATGAGACCAAGCGAGAACGCTACCGCCGCGCGATCGGTTAGCGAAAAAGTACGCTGAATCAGGCGCTTAGGGAGCGTGACTTCGGGTCGCTGCGGACGACGTCAACAACGATTTTTCCGCGCGATGCCTCCAAGAGGGCGACGTCGCCGCGTTTGAGCTGCCCGCCAAGCACCAGGTTTGCCAGGCGTGCTTCCACCTCGCGGGCAATGGTGCGACGCATCGGACGCGCCCCGAGGGAAGGGTCGTAGCCACCAAGGTCGAGGAGGGCATCGATCGCGTGATCGCTCACATCGAGTTCGACCCCCTTTTCGGCAAAGAGGCTCGCCGCCGTCTTTGCGAGCATGCGACGCGCAACTTCACGCACGGAATCGCGGGCAAGCGGCGCGAAGACCAGCACCTCATCGAGACGATTGTACAATTCAGGCGCTAGCGCGCGGCGTGCAGCAGCAACGACTTCTGCGTCGCGATCGGCATCGACTTCGTCGGTGCTCTCACCGATCGCCCCAAAGCCGACGCGGCTCGTCCGCTTCTTGGAATAGCTGTCTGCTCCGAGGTTTGATGTGAGGAGGATAACGGTGTTTGAAAAATCAACCACACGTCCGCGCCCATCGGTCAGGCGGCCCTCGTCGAAGACCTGCAGAAATGCAAGAAGTACATCGCGGTGGGCCTTCTCGACTTCATCCAGAAGGACGAGCTGGTAGGGGCGCTTACCGATGGCATCGGTCAGCTGCCCTCCCGCCTCATGGCCGACGTAACCGGGCGGCGCTCCAAAGAGTCGGGCGACCGAGTGGGGCTCCGAATACTCCGACAAATCAATGCGCGTCATCGCGCGCTCCGAGCCGAAGAGTACCTCGGCAAGCGCCTTTGCACATTCCGTCTTACCGACGCCGGTGGGGCCGAGGAGCAGGAAGCTCCCGATGGGGCGACCACTTCGAAATCCGCTCGCATTTCTGCGTAGAATATCGGCAATTTTCGTGAGAGGTGCCTCGTGGCCGACGAGGATTTTTCCGACGTGGTTCTCAAGCGCAAGAAGGCGCTCGCCGTCGCTTTCGAGGAGGCGCTCGACGGGTACCTTCGAGTCCTCCGAGAGCGCTTTCGCGACCACGGCGCGCGTCACGGTATCGCGGCCGAGGAGCTTTGTCCGCGCGCCGGCACGGTCGAGAAGAACGAGGGATTTCTCGGGGTTCCGCTTTTCGGAGACCCAGCGTGCCGTCCAGCGAACGGCATCCTCCAGCGCATCGGCTTCGTAGGTGACGCGATGGTGGGCGGCGAGCTGGTCGACGAGCGTCTTGACGGCGGCAATTGACGTTTCGAGGTCGAGTTCGCCGAGCTCAACGACGCCGAATTGGCGCAGAAGGGCCGGGTCGCGATCGCCGATCCGCTTCGCTTCCGCGGTCCCGAGGGCGAGTACCCAGGAAACCTGCGGGGCGGCCAATTTACGAAGCGCTGCGGACGTTTCCGCCTCCGCCTCGCTTGTGAAAAGCGCGGCAGCATCGTCGACGAGCAGCACTATCGGCGCCCCGTCGGCGAAGGTCTCCGCCTCCTTCTCGAGGTCCCGGAGGGTCGCCGTCAGCTGGCCCCGCGCCGGCGCTGCTGCGAGGAGCGCGTTCGCATCGATGCAGAATGCACGCAGACCCTGACCGAGCGCACGGAGCACCGTGCTCTTTCCGACGGCGGCATCGCCGACGACGAGGGCGTGGTGCCCATTCTTCTTGTGGAGGAGCTCGACGAGGCGCCCCAGTTCGCGGTCGCGCCCGAGGCAAAGGACTTCGTCCGGCGCGGGCGTCGCGAATGCCGCAAGTCGCGGATATTTTTGCGCATCAAAGGTGCTCGTCCCCTTCGTCGCGCGCTCCTTCGTGGCGACGGGCGGCTTTGCCGGAGAGGCGTCCGTCCGCGAAGCGGGAGACGGCGCCGAGTTCTTAGCAAACGCGTTTGGCGCTGCGGCGGGCGGGGCGGCGTCGACGGGCGGATGACTGACCGGCGACCCAGAAACTCCGACGAGCGGCTTCGATGTCGGCCGCGCGGCCCGCTTGGTCGGCTTCGGAAGCGTGAGCTGCGTCGGGGGCCGTGAGGCGGGGGGCGCCAGGCGAGACGCGTTTGTCTCCGCCCGGCGAGACGCCGGATCGGAGAACGCGTTTCCAAGAGGGGGCGCGATAGGCGCCGCAGCGGGGCTGCGCAGCGGGCTCGGCAGAACCGGCCTCGCAGACACTTGCGGCTCGACCACCCGCCGCGGCGCCGTCACGCCGGTCGCGTATTGAAGCACCGTCGAGCGAAGGCGCGCGATGTCGACGCCGACCTGCTGAAGAAATCTGTAAGATGCACTCTTTTGCTCCTGGCAGAGGGCATGGAGGAGCACCAACGACGGGTCGGTCCCGCCCCGCTCAGGGCCGACGCCACGAAGCTGGCGCCCCGCAAATTCCCGGGCGCGGCCTACAGCCTTCGCCACCGCATCGGCTTCATCGTCGGTGACGACGCGGAGGGCTGCAGCGATTGCGCGCCCATCGATGCGCCGTTCGTCGAGGAGGCCCTTGGCGAGCCCCCCCTCTTCTGCAACGACGAAGAGGAGATGGGCCGTCGACGGTCGTTCGCCACGCTGCTCGGCGAAGGCTTCTGCCTGTTTGCGCAGTCGAACGAGATCCTGTTCCGGGGTGCGGTGCATCTGGCAAGGGGGCGTCGCACGGTCCCGCCCATCGGGCCAAGTTCTCGATGGCACCGATCCCCGCCGACCGGTCCGTACGAGCGTCGATGCCTCGCGCCTACGCGATTTCGGACGCGTGACGCTTGAAGTTGCCGCCCAGGGACCCTAGTTCGTGACCCGCCGGTCAGTAACCCGGTGATCCCATGTCGCGACCTGCCGATCCCAACGCAAAAATAGCCCTCCTTCGCGCCGCGGAAGCGGCGTTTGCCGCGCACGGCCTCGACGGCGCAAAAGTCGATGAAATCGCGCGAAGTGCCGGCGTCTCGAAGGGGGCCTTCTATTTGCACTTTGCAAGCAAAGAAGAGGCGTTTCTCCACGTGATGGAGAGCTTCTTGGCGGCGTGTGCGCGCTCTTTTGATCCCAGCGACATCCCCGCAGACGCCCTGACGACCCCCGCGAGCACCCTCGAGTTTTGGCTGACGCGGGATCTCGAAACCTTCGAGTTTCTTTGGGCAAATCGAGCCACGCTCGCCATGCTCCCAAGCTGTTCGGGGCCCTACGGCTACCTCCTCGCGTCCTACCGCACCCAGGCCCACGCCGCCGTCGTTCGCTGGGTCGACGAGGCGAAGCGTTGCGGCGTCTTCCGCTCCGACGTCGATGGGCCGGTCGCTTCGATGCTCCTCTTCGGCGCCTACAACGAACTCGCCTTTCAGCTCGCTTCTCAAGCGAAGAAACCACCCCTCCGGAGCTGGTTGCTAGAGGCACAAAATACATTTACCCGCGCGTTTGGCGTTCCGACGCTTATCGCAGCACTCCCTCACGTATCTCGCAGCACCAAAGCACGCAAAGGCTGACATGGAAGCGCAATCAAATCCCGTTCAATCCCCAAATACCGGTGTAAATTTTCCGGCAACTGGCGGCGCAACCCATGATGCAGCGCTGCAAAATGCGCCTGTTTCGAGCGCGAAGGGCGTACTGGTCGTTTCCGGAATCCTCTTTGTTGCCTTCGCGGGATTTATGGGTATGCGGGTCGTCGAAGCGGGGAAAAAACAGCAGGCGCTTGCTGCCGATCGCGCCGCCGCCGAAGCCGAGCAAATCAAGAAGCCGAGCTACGGCACCGTGACGCCGAAGCCGGTGAAATTCCGCCCTTCCGTCGAGATCACCGGCACCCTCAAGCCTTGGCGTGAGGCGGAGGTGAATTTCGAGGCGGCCGGCCGTGTTCAGGATGTTCCGGTCCGCCTCGGCGACGCGGTGAAGTCGGGCGACCTCCTCGCGACCCTCGATGCGTCGATCGCGGGGGCTCAGGTCAATCAGGCGAGCGCCCAGGTCAAAGGGGCGGCTGCTCAGGTTGCGATGGCGGAAGACAATTGGAAGCGCACCCAAGCACTTGTCGATTCGAAGTCGATCCCGGAGGCCTCTCTCGAAGCGGCCAAACAGCAGCTTGCCGCCGCAAAGGCGGGACTTGAAGCGGCATCGGCCACAACACAGCTCGCAAAAGTGGGCCAGGGGAAGATGGCCCTTCGCGCCCCCTTTGACGGGATTCTTACGCGTGCACCTGCCTCCGGTGGCTTCTTCGTCAATCCGGGGATGCCCGGTCAGGCCCCTTTTCGTATCGAAGATGTTTCGCATTTTCGCCTCGCAGGAAGCGTGAGCGAAGCCGACTTCGATCTCGTTAAAGTCGGCGCAGCTGTTGGGGTTCTTTGGAAGGAGCGCGTCGTCGCCGGAAAGGTATCGGCGGTCGTTCCTTCTTTGGATCCGATGACGCGGCGCGCACCTGTCGAGATTGAGGTGCCCAACGATCCGAAGAATCCGATTCTTGGTTACGGATTTGTTCACGTCAAGATCGAAGGCCCCGCCGAGGTCGATGCGTTGGAAGTCCCCGTCACCGCCAAGCGCGCCGGTTCCCAGGACGAGGTCGTCGTTGTAAGCGGCGGAAAAGCGAAAACCGTGCGCGTCGTCCACGACACCAAGGCAGACGGAAGCTGGCTTGTCCGCAGCGGTCTTCAGGCGGGCGACGTTCTCCTCTTGAACGCGCCCCCCGAGCTCAAAGACGGCGAAGACGTCCTTTTGAAGGGGCAGTGAGCGTCCTATGAATCTCGCCTCCATTGCGATCAAGCGCCCCGTCTTCACAACGATGGTGACGCTGTTCCTCATGGTGCTCGGCATCATGGGCCTCTCCAAACTCGGGACCGACCGCTTCCCCGACGTCTCCTTCCCGGTAGTCGTCGTAACGACCGTCTACCCCGGGGCATCGCCGAGCGAAGTCGAGCAGCTCGTCACGAAGCCCCTCGAAGACGCAATCGTTTCGACAAACGGCATTGATCGCATGAAGAGTGAGTCCCGCGAGGGGGTCTCTTCGGTCATTGTCTTCTTCAAGCTCGAGACCGACATCAAGCAGGCGGCGATCGAAGTCCGCGAGAAGGTCGCCCAGGGGCGTTTTCGTCTCCCCCAGGAGGTCAAAGAGCCTTCGATCTCGCGCTTCGATGTCGGCGCGACGCCGGTTGTAACCTACACGCTTTCCGGCGGTGGCCGCTCGCTCGCCGATACCCAGAAGTTTGCGAAAGACATCGTAAAACCTTCGATCGAGCAGCTCCCCGGCGTCGCGTCGATGAACATCCGCGGCGGCGCTGAGCGCGAGATCCACGTGGAGCTCGACCTCGCTCGCATCGACGCGCTCCGGCTGACGCCTGGCGCCATCCTCCAGACGCTTCGCGCCCAGAATTTGAACGTCCCCGCCGGTCGCTTCGAAGAGGGGGCGCGCGAAGTCTCGGTCCGTACGAAGGGGGAGTTCGGCTCCGTCGAAGACATTCGAAACGCCATTGTCGCCGTCGCGCCCGACGGCTCAAACGTAAAACTGGCCGACGTCGCCCAGGTTCAGGACGACTTCGAAGAGATTCGCACCAAGATCCGCGTGAACGGCACGTCGGCCGTTGTCTTCGATGTCGTCAAGCAGAGCGGCCAAAATACCGTCGCTGTGGCCGACAAAGTCAAAGAGGAGATCGCGCGTCTTCAAAAGACGTTCCCGGAGGGGATTAAGGCGAGTCTGATTATCGATGAGTCGAAGTACATTCGCGAAAATGCCCACGAGGTCGAGATCGCGATCTTCTTCGGCGGCGCGATGGCGATTCTGATCATTCTCATCTTCATGCTCGACCTTCGGTCGACGCTCATCAGCGCCGTCGCCTTGCCGACGTCGGTCGTCTCGACCTTCTTCGTCATGTACGCGCTCGGCTTCACGCTCAACATGATGACGCTGCTCGCCCTTTCGCTGGCGATCGGCCTCCTGATCGACGACGCCGTCGTCGTCCGTGAGAACATTTCCAAGTACTTGGAGCGCGGGGTCGACCCGCGCACCGCCGCCGAGCTCGGGACGAAAGAGATCGCACTCTCGGTCTTCGCGACGACGCTCACCATCGTCGCCGTCTTCATCCCGGTCTCCTTCATGGACGGCGTCGTCGGCCAATTTTTCCGCCAGTTTGGCCTCACGATCGCTGCAGCGGTCATGATGTCGCTGTTCGTTGCGTTCACGCTCGACCCGATGCTCTCGTCGCGCTTTTCGAAGGCGCACGTGCCTGGTCAAAAGGATCCCTGGCAATGGCTCAAGCAGCCGTTTTTGAATGGGTTTGCGGCGATGGAGGCCCTCTACCGTCGCGCCCTCCGCTGGGCGGTCGGCCATAAGGCGATCGTGCTCATTGGCGCCGTTGTCGCATTCTTTGCCGGCTGCGCGACCGTCCCGCTCATGGGCGTCGATTTCGTCAATGCGGAGGATCGTTCCCAGTTCGTCGTCGACATCGAGTTCCCGTCGGGGACGAAGCTCGAGGAGACCTCCCGCCTCACCTACGACGCCGAAACCGAGCTCCTCAAGAACCCCTACTTCACCACCGTCTATTCGCAGCTCGGCGCGCGCGGCGACGTGAACAAGGTCTCAATGCGCGTACTCACGCGCCCGAAGGACCAGCGCGATGTCGGTATTGCGGAGCTGAAAGAGGTGGCTCGAAAGCGCCTCCTTCAGATTCCGAATGCAAGCATCACCATCTCCGATCCCCCCTTTGTCGAAGGGGGGGGCGCCGACGCTCCGGTCATGGTGCAGGTCCGCGGGCCCGACTACGCAACGCTCGAACCGCTCGCGAAGCAGTTTGAACAGACGATGAAGCGCATCCCCGGCCTCGTCGATGTGAAGCTCGCCTACAATCCCGGGGCTCCGGAGCTCGCGGTAACCCCCGATCGCGACAAGGCGGCGCGCCTCGGTGTGCCGGTTGCATCGATTGCGCTTGCCCTTCGCGGATCGATTGAAGGCGAAGAGGCCGGCAAGCTCCGTCAGGGAAAGGACGAAGTCCCGATCAAGGTTCGTCTCGCGCGCGCAGATCGCGGAAGTGCCCGAGATGTCCTTCGAATGACGATTCAAACCCAGGCGGGACCGGTCGTCCTGTCCGACCTTGCCAAGGTCGAGCGCGGCGCCGGACCGAGCGTGATTGAGCGCGAAAATCGCGAGCGTCAAATCGTAATCTCGGCGTCGACCAAAGGGCGTTCTCTCGGTGAAATTGCGGCAGACATGAATACTGCCTTCGGGAAGATCGAGAAGCCGGCCGGCTACAACTACTTCCTCGATGGGCAGATTCGGCAGATGAACGAGTCCAATTCGTCCTTCGGGATCGCGCTCCTTCTCGCCGTCATCTTCATCTACCTGGTGCTCGCTTCTCAATTTGAGAGCTTCATCCACCCGCTCACGATCATGCTGACTCTACCCCTCGCGCTCGTCGGCGCTCTCTTTGCTCTTTTTGGTGCAAAGACGAGCCTCGCCATGGGGGCGATCATCGGAATTATTCTTCTGATGGGCCTCGTCACCAAGAACGCGATTCTCCTCCTCGACCGCGCCATCGTGCGCGTGCGGGAGGAGGGGGAGAGCCCCCTGCAAGCGGTCCTCGAGGCGGGCCCTGAACGCCTCCGTCCGATTCTCATGACCTCGGCGGCGATGATCCTCGGGATGCTCCCGACGGCGACTTCCAACGGCGAAGGCAGCGAATTCCGAGCGCCGATGGCGATCGCCGTCATTGGCGGTGTGATCAGCTCGACGATGCTCTCTCTCATCGTCGTCCCGGTCGGCTACCTGGTCATCGAGAACATCAAGGCGCGGCTCGGCGTCGGCGAGAAGAAGCTTCCGCCGCCCGCCGCCCCGGTCCTTGCGCCAGCCGAGTAAGAGGGCGCCACGCCCCCGAGGAGGAGCGTGGCGACCATCAAGGAAGCATCTCCTCGGTTTCAAACAAGAAAAGCCCCCAAGGAACCTTGGGGGCTTTCTCTTTGGGCCGGAGCGAAGGCTACTTGTCGATGTTGCCGTTGATGCAGGTGCTGACTTCCAGGAGCGTGTAGACAATCGCCTTTTCCTGGGCGAGGAGGCCACCGCCACCGGCCCCACCTTCCGTGTGGTTCGTGCTGAAGAGCACGCGCCCACACTTGTCCGGGAAGGTCACCGTTGCCGGCTTCCCGTCCGCTTTCACCCAGATCTTTGGTGTAATCTGCACCGATGCGCCGGAGGGATCCTCGCCGGTGACGGTCGAAACGCTATTGATCGTCGTGAAGATGCCTTCGAGATCTTCGCCCGCGGTGCGGTTTCCGACGACGCCCATCCACTGCTTCAGCCCAGGATCTTCCCAGGTGCCCGAGCGCGTCGTCGCATTGAAGTTGCAGGCAAGCCCCTGGTCAGCAGTCGGCGAACTGCTTGAAGTTCCCGAGTTATCCTTGTTGTACCACTTGATGTGGTTCGGCCAGTTCTGGCGCACGTACTCGTAGGCGTAGTCGGTCACGTAGAGGCGCCCGCCCGACTTCACGTAGTCCTTGAGGCGCGATTTTACCGTCGGATCAAAGGCATTTCCAGAGCTGCATGAACCCTCGTCATTCGTTCCGCAGGGGAGGAAAATAAACGCGTAATCCTTCAGCTTGGTGGGCGATTTCAATGCGGTTAACGCCGCAGCATCGGTCAGCTCATCAAAGTCGAAGTTCAACGACGAGAGGGTCTGATGAACGTTGTCGTAAGCGGACATCGAAGTCGGAATGACCAAGATTTTTGGCGCATAGTCGCCGACCGATGGGTTGTTCGCACCCGCGATCGTGGTCGACTCGGCGGGGGCGACGTTGGCGCCTGCCTTCAGGGTAATTTCGCGGACGCGGCGGAAGCGTCCCTTCTCAACGACCAGGTATTGCTTCCCCGGTGCGAAGACATTGAGCTCGAACGTCCCGTCGATCTTCGACGTCGCCGACGACACCTTGCCGGTCAGATCGACGCACGTGTCGCATACAGCGCCGCGCGGTTCGTCGGTCGGGAGCGTCGCCGACAGGTAAATGACCGCTCCTGGGAGCTCGAGGGTCCCGTCCGGGGCGTAGGTCGTCCCCTTGAGCGTACCGATCGGCGTGTTCGAGGCGATCGTGCCGCCATCCCCCTGCGGAATCTCGAGGCCGGAATCGACCACCTCCTCGAAGCCGGCATCGTTTGTGGTTCCGCCGTCCGATTTCTTGAAGGAACTGGCGGTCTCCGTCGAGCAGGCGAGGAGGAGGGAGGCGAGGGCCGGGACGGCGAAACGACTGCGCATTGCGTACGGCTATAATCGGCGCGGCAGTGCCCGCAACAAGAAGTTCACAACGGCGTCAGGTCGCCGTCTTTTGGTAGCGTGTTGCCGTGCGCTCGACGCCGGATCCCGGCCACGCATACGTCCGAGCTTCTTGAATATTTAGGGAAGGGCGGTCGCTCGGAGCGACTTCGCGTGCGGTGAGCACCCACACCGACCCTGTCTTTGTCGCGAGCCGTTCCCCAAGGCTGAGCCAGTCGGCGGGGGCGAGTGTTGCGCGACTGATGGCGACGTCAAAACTGGCACTCAGATCGCCTTTGAACGCGGGGAGTTCTTCGCCTTTCCCGCGAATGATGACGAGGTCGGTCCGGCCGACGCTCGCGAGGGCCGTCCGGAGGAAGCTCGTTCGCTTGGCAAGCGGCTCGACGAGGGTCATCCGAAGGTCGGGGCGCAGCGCTGCCAGCGCGACGCCTGGTGCGCCGGCGCCGGTCCCTACGTCGACGACCGACGCACCCGCCGGAAACAGCGGTGCGATCGCGAACGCATCGGCGAGCATCAAATCGAAGAGTTCCGTCGCCGTTCGCGCCGCCGTCAAATCGAGCTTCTTGTTCCAGAGCACCATCGCATTCAGCCAGCCGCGAAGCACCTTTTCCGCGGCGTCGTCGCAAGGCGCCTCGGGGAATGCGTTGCGAAAGCAGGCGAATGCGTCGTCGAGCTGGCGAGCGTTGAGGTCCACGGACGGTCCGCTACCGCGGAATTCCTTGGAACGGAACGGGCGATCGCTTCCTTGCGAGCGCTTCCGCGCTGACGTAGCTTCGCGCTCCTCCATGTTTTCCTACGACGAAAGCGCCCTCCGCGCGCTGCTCACTGCGCGCGCTCCGACGACGATCGCCGAGATGCCCGGGGGCGCCTCCACCCGCCGGTATTTTCGTGTAGACTGCACGGAGGGCGACCGAAAATCGGTGGTCGCCATGTTCGTCCCCGATGGCGATAAACCCGAAGAAATCGGGAAACACACCGGGTTTCGTCGTTGGCCGTTCCTCGAGGTCCGCGATCTTCTCGCCGAGCGCGGCGTCGCCGTCCCGGAGATCCTCGTCGAGAGCACCGAGCGAGGCTACCTCGTCCTCGACGATCTCGGCGACGACACCCTCGCCCAATTTCTGCTCCGAGAACCGCAGCGGAAACGGGAAGTGTATACGCTCGCTGTGGAGGGACTTGCGCGTGCCCAGGTGGCATTGAGCGCCCTCCCGGAAGACTCGATTGTGCGGACACGATCCTTCGATCTCGACCTGCTCCACTGGGAGATTCAGCACTTTCGCGAGTGGGGGGTTGAGGCGCGAGGGCTCGCCTTTTCCGAGAGTGATCACGCGATCTTTGAAGGGATCGCGACGCGCCTGGCCGCCCGGATTGCTGCCTTCCCGCAGATCTTCGTACACCGCGATTATCAATCGCGAAATTTGATGGTTCGAGGAGCGGAAGATGGCAGCCTGACGCTCCTCTGGATCGACTTCCAGGACGCGCTTCTCGGGCCTCGGGTATACGATCTTGTTGCGCTACTCGGGGACAGCTACCAGGAGTTCGATCGTGCGTTCATCGAAGCGCGCCTCGACGAGTATGCGGCGGTCGCCGGCCTCCCGTCGGAAGCGCGCGCTGCCCTCGGTCGCGAGTTCGACTACGTCACTGTTCAGCGGAAGCTGAAGGATGCGGGCCGCTTCATCTTTATCGATAAGAAGAAGGGGAATCCCGCGTTTTTGAAGTTCTTTTTGCCGACCCTCGCCAAGGTTCGCGGCGCGCTCGCGCGCCTCGGGGAGGACCCGTACATGGTCGCCCTCGACGCGGTTCTTCGGCGTACCTTGGGTGCGGAATACACGGAATCTTGAATCGATGAGCGCCCCTGCCTCACCGCCCGTCGCGGTCCACCCCCACGGATTTTTCCTCGCCCCCCACGGCGAAGTGCCCGGCCGCGTGCTCCCGCTCCGCGTCGCTTCGTTCCATTATTTCCACCACGAGCCGGCCCTCTGGGGGCCCGCCCTTGATGCCTTCGCGAGCCTCGGCTTCACGATCATCGACACCTATATCCCCTGGGGAATTCACGAGATTTCCAGCGGGAAATACGATTTCGGCTCGCGAAAGAAGCGCCTCGATCTCCGCGCATTTCTTCGCGAGGTCGCCGCGCGCGGCCTCTACGCGCTCGTGCGGCCGGGGCCGCACATCAACGGGGAGCTCTCCTTCTTTGGGTTGCCGGAGCGGGTCGTCTGGGATGCCCCCTGTCAGGCGCGGACGCCGAAGGGGAATCCGGTCGTTCTTCCGATGCTTCCGCTCGCGTTCCCGGTGCCGAGCTATGCGAGCAGCGCCTTCCACGCGGAGGCCTCCCAGTGGCTGATGGCTGCGGCGAAGGAAATGGCCGACCTCACCTATCCCGCGGGGCCGATTGTAGCCGTTCAAATCGACAACGAAGGGGCGCTCTACTTCCGAGATGGCCCCTACGATCAGGATTTTCACCCGGATGCCGTCGCCGCCTATCGCGATTTCCTTCGGAAACGCTACGCGACGCATGAGGCTCTTCGGACGGCCTATGAAGACGAGAACCTCGATTTCTCCACGATGGATCCGCCGAGGCGCTTTGATGGCAAGGCGCTCCCCCGTCATCTGGAATGGATGGAGTTTCAGGAGGATCTTCTTGCCCGCGCCATGGGCCGCTTCGCCGACGCACTGACGCGAGGTGGGCTCACCGGCATTCCGACGACCCACAACTTCCCGCTCGGCGAAGCGGCCTCACCGCTGAACGCCGCCCGCATCGGGGACGTCGTTGATCTCGTCGCGCTCGACTACTACCATCGAGCAAATCCCGAGCAACATGCAATGCTTGCGCGGCGGACGACCGAGCTGGCCGCCTTCTCGGAAGCCCGCGGCCGACCCGCCTACGGTGCGGAAGTCGGCGTCGGTTTTCCGCCTTTCTTTCCGCCGTTGGACGAAAAAGACTCCGAGTACACCCTTCTCGCCGCCCTCGCCTACGGCCTCCGCGGCTACAACCTGTACATGGCGATGGACCGTGATCGTTGGCTCGGTGCGCCGATCACGAAAGAAGGCTTCTTGCAGCCTTCGGCCGCCTTTTATCGGCGTTTGAATGAAGCGCTGGAGCGCCTCGCTTTCCACACACTTCGCCGCCGGGTTCCTGTTCGTCTGCTCGTCCCGCGCGCGCTTCGACGTCTCGCGCGCGCCTCTCACGCGTTTGGCCCGCTCTCGCCTTCTGCGTTTCATGTCATGGGGCGCAGCGTGGCGGAAAGTTGCTTTGAAGAAGACCTCGGCCTCGGACCGTCGTCCCCTTCCGAGGACGGGGCTTCGACGAGCCCGGTCGTCCTGGCCGATGCCTTCCTCCGCCGCGTTGCAGAAGCGCTTGAAATTCGAGGCGTTCCCTACGCATTTTCCGGCGGTGAAGGCGTTCTCCCCTCTGGCGTCTCGGCGGACGGAGACCCGCGCGCGGCGACGTCGGACGCGCTCGTCGGAGCCTCGTGGGTGGTCGTCGCAGCGGCCCACGGCCTAAAGCCTGAGCTGGTCGAAACGCTTCGCACGCATGCCCAGCAGCCGGGCCATCGGGTCACGCTCGGGCCGACGGTGCCGACCCTCGACGGCGCGCTTCGTCCGCTCACGACTCCCTTCGATGGCACCGGCTTCTCGCTCGTCGACCTGTGGGACGGAAGTGGCGCCGCTGACGCCGTTGCCGACGCCATTCGCGCCTTCCACTTGCCGACGTTCCCCGTCGAAGGGCAGGCGGGCTTCATCACCGTCCACGAGACGCAAGATGGCGAAGTTCGAGCAATTTTCGCGATGAATCCCTATCCGGAAGATCGCGTCATCGCCTTTGCGCTCCCCGGTGTGCGCGCCCTTCAGGATGCCCTCGCACCGACCGCCGAATCGCCGCCGGCCCCCCTCGAAAAGACGACCGGCGCCTTCCGGATTCCGGTCGCCGCGCGCTCGGTCCGCCTGTTTTCCGTCGTGCGCGATGGAGCATCCTGAAGATTCGGAGTAGGCGGAGCCCATGCGTGGCCTGCCCCCCGTTTCGGCACTTGTCGTCGCCCTCACCCTCGTCGGCTGCAACAACGACTATTCCATCTACGCAGACGTAAGCGGCACCGTCGTCGACGCCGCAGGGAAACCGGCCGCGGGGGCCGTCGTCACGCGGAGCAACGCACCGAAGCTGCGCGAAGGGGAGACCCCCCTCACAGCAACGACCGACGCCGACGGCCACTTCCGACTGACGATCCACGCCGTCGGGAGCAAGCCGGCGCTGCAAGATACGTGGATTCTGCAAGCAAAAGTGGGCACCGCCGTCGGGACCGTCGAAAAGACGATCCCTTGGAGTGCAGACCGCAGCACCTGCCTCGGCTACTGTGCGAAAGACCTCACGATTTCAGTGAAGTAGCTCAAGATCGGGCGGGGCGACCGGCGCCGGCAGGTCCCGGGCACGCTCACTCGCCACGAGCCGACAGACGGTCTCAAGCGACACCTTCGGAGGCGCTGCCAGAAACGCGTCCGAGGCGGCCATCGCCGCCGCAAGCGTCGGAGCTTCTACCTTGTGGACAACGATGACCCCCGCCGCACCCTCGCAGATCGGCGTGACCAGGAACGTGAAAAGGGGTGTCGCAGGCGCGGACGGCTGGCCCACGTCACGAAAGGTGATCGCCCGGCTCCCCGCGGGGAGGTGGGGGACGGGGCGGTCGAGGAGTTCAAAGGGATTTGTGCGGGTGAGCTTGCGGCGAATGTCGGCCATCGAAGCAACAATTGATTCTGCGGTAAATTGCATACCGGTCACGCCCTTGTCGACGTCGACGGTCGCAAAGCAGACTGAGGTAAACTTTGGTTTTGCTTCTTTTTCTTCGCCAAGCACCGCGTCGCAAGAAGCTCTCGCGTTTGGCCGATTGGGCGTAAGAAAAGGGCGCTTGAATCTGGCGCGGTAGGTGCCCGGGAGAAAGAATTGTTTTGTTGGCACTCTCTCGAGCATTTCCAGCGCCACCTGCCCGCCTGCGGCGAAAATGAGGCTCTCGCCCGGCCCGTCCTTTACCACCGCACCGGCCTCCCGCAGGTGTTCTTCAATGCTTGCGCGATCCGATTTACGGACGCTAAAGACAAATGCTTGAAGTCCCGATTTTTCTTCCGTGATTTCTGCGGTTCCCCAAACGTCGCCGGCGGTCGCAAACGTCGACTCTGCTGCGTCCGTGAGCTGGAGCTGAAGCCACGGGGCGACCACGCGTTCCATCCGGTAACCCGGCGGGCTCGCCTCCACTTCGAGTTCACTACCGACATAATTCCAAGGATTTAGGCCCGAAGCTTCGCGGAAGGTTTGCGGAGGGTCGCGGAGGACCTGGTCGACGAGCGCGTTCCCACCGCCGCCGTAGGCATCGATCGCGAGGCGGAATCCGGCCTCTTCCCAGATACGAACCTCCTCCAGTGAGAGGCCGAACTTCTTGAGATTGGTCTCACCGAAATAGTTGCGATCCTCGCTGCCGCTC
>JAAFHJ010000310.1 GCA_013298325.1 Myxococcales bacterium
CGATCGAAATTCACGGAAACGCGTCGGTGGGCAACGCAACCATCGACGCGCGTTCCGGGGGCGTCGCCTCCGCCTTCGCGCCGAAAAATCCGATCGTTTCCACGCCAGAAGTACCCGCCCCCGCGCCACCACCACGACCACCAGGCCGACGTTTCTTCGTCGACGTGCAAGGTGTGAAGGTGGCCCATGCCGCTGTCACTCTTGCGGACGGCACCGTCACCGTGGACGACCTCGCCCTCGCCGGCACTGTCGCCCCGGAAGGGGTCCGCGCCACCGTCGACGGCGCGCGCGTGGAAGCTGCGTTCGCCGGCCGCCCGGCCGTTGCCGCGACGGCGGTTCACGTCGATGGAGAGCTTCCGTTCGCCCAGCTTGCGCGGGCCCGGGCTACGCTCGACGCCTCCATCGCGACGGTGCCGCCTGCGGGGGAAGGTGCGAAAAACATTCATGTTTCCGCGGAGCTCGTCGATGGCGCCGCCGTCCACGTGCGCACGGGGCCGCTCGGTGCGACCCTTCAGCCCTGGGTGAAGGTCCCGGCGAGCATCGTCGACGCCCAGCTCCTCGATGGGCCACTCTCCGTCGACGCCGTCGCCGCCCCTTACGCGGGGCGCCTTCACGCTTCGCTTGGCGACGCGGGGGCGGCCGAAGCGCCGATGACCCTCGACGCCGACGCCACGTTCGCCGGGCCACCGGTCTTCGGCGGTTTTCTTCGTTTGATCGTTCCGAAGCGCTTGATTGTGCAGGCGAAAGACTCGGGGCTCGCCGCACATGCCGGCGCCGAAATTCGCGTGGCGTTCGCCGACCTCGACCCAAGCGTCGTCACCGTGAACGACACAGGCGAGTGGCTCGACGTCGGGAAAGCGCATGTGTCCTGCATGGTTTTGGGGACCGGCGAGGTTCGCCCTGCGGCCAACGTGGATTCGATCCCGATTCCCCGCATCGAGGCGCTCGTCCACCTCACCGGCGGCGCGGCAACCGCCGAAATAGCGCTCGCCGACATCGTTTCCTCGGCCTCCACGCGCTCCCCGACGACGCTTTCGCTGACCGCCGAGGCGACGCCGACGTCGCGAACCGTTGACGCGGAGCTGCGAGGGGCCCTTCCGTTCGCGACCGGCAGCGAATTTGCTGGCAACGGCGCCATTCCGCGGCTGGCGCTTGCGGGCGTGGTCAATCTGCATGCGACGCAACAGGTTGGCGCATCCCCCGGCGTAACGGCCGACCTCCGCGGCCGCCTGCACGACGTCCGCGCGCCGGGACTTTCCGCAGGGAGCGTCGTTGTCGACGTGCACAGTCACGGCACTCTCGAGAGCGTACAAGCGTCCGGATCTGTAGACGTTTCGTCGCTCAAGCTCCCCGCCGGGGAGGGCATGGAACGCGTGCATCTTGCACTTGCTGAGGTCTCGCTCGCCCGCGAACTTGGCGCGCAGCTCGCGACGGCGGTCCACGTCTCCGGCACTGGCGCTTCCGTTGCCTCGCTCGACGCCGAAGCGATCGTTGCCGTCACCCCGGCGACCGGCGCCGTTTCCGTTCGGCGGCTTGCGGTTCGCGGTGCGCGCCGCGGCGTTCCGGTCATCATCGGCGCCCGCGAAGTGACCGTGGACGGTTCCACCATTTCCGCAGAAGACGTCGGTATTACAGGAAATTTCGGGGAGGTCTCCGTCAGTGGTCGCCGAGCGCCCGGAGTGGTGGTTCTTCGTGGCACTCTAAAAAACGGGGACGTGGGCGCGTTTCTGGCGCTCGCTGGCGGTGTCTCGGTGCCGCTCGCCGCGCAGGGCCTGGCGCCGCTTGCCGGGCGGGCCGATGGCGCCGTCGATCTCCACGCCACGGGGAACGCCGTTCATGGAACCGTCGAATTCCACGGCAACGAGCTCGGTGGCGCCCTTCTTCCGGCATCTGTGCAACATGCATCGATCGATGCCATCGTTCGCGCGGACGGGCGTTCTTTTTCGGGAACTATCGATGGGAAATTGGCGAGCGGCGCCGTCCGGGTCGCGGTCACCGATGGGCAGGCCGGGCGCGGATCGCTGCTCGGCGCTGCCGCCTGGCTAGGGGCCGGCGGGAAGGTCGCTATCGATGGCGACGTCGCGCTCGCGCCGTGGCTCCCTGCAGGGCGCGCCCAAGGGTCGGTGCATCTTGCAGGCACCGTCGCGCGAGCCGCCGATGCGCCCGAGGGCCTTGCGGTCGACGCAACGGCGCTCGCCGATCATCTCGTCCTGCGCGCCGAGGACGGAACGCTCATCTACGCAGAACGTGAAGCAAATCCGGCGTCGGTCCGCCTCGTCGCCTCCGGAAATCCGGCCACTGTGCGCGTCGAAGCGGCCCTCGAAAACCAGCTCCTTGCGACCGTCGAAGGGGCACTCACGGCCGGCGAATGGACGGCGATCACGCATGGAGACCCTTCGCCGTTTTCGGCGCTCTCCGAACGGGCGAACTGGTCCCAGCGGTCGGTGACGGCAAAGGTGCAACTTGCACCGACCCCCTTCGGAAACCTGCCGGCCATCGCCGGGCGTGCCACTGAATTCCGAGGGACCGTCGAAACGGCGCTCGCCATGGACGGCCCTCTCAACGCGCCTGAAATTCGCGGTTCTGTTCGCCTTTTGGGCGCTGCGCTCCCCGCCGGGACGGCAGCTCCGCCACCGGTCGACCTCCGCCTCGACGTCTCCCAGCACGGCGGCACCGGCGAAGCGAGTCTCGCCGTCCGCGGCCCCTGGGGCGCAAGCCAGACCCGCTACGCCGATGGGAAGGCGCGCTACGAAGTCGCCCTCGAGGCCCTCCTCGCGGGGCGCATCCCGACCTGGGACGCCGACGTTGATCTCGACCTCCGCGCCGTCCCGCTCGCGATCTTTCAACCTTTTGTGGCCGTTCCCCTGGGGGGCACCGCTGCCGGTCAGCTGCACGCTACGCGCGTGACGAGCCATCCGGAGGGGACGCTCACGCTCCGCGCCGAGGATGTCCGCGTCGGCGCCGATCGCGTGCCGCAGGTTTCTGTCCGCGCCGGTATCGTGAAGGGGCGCATCAAGGCCGCCGTCGATATCCAGGAGGCGACCGACGCGGTCGGTCCCGATACGCCGAAAATTACAATTGCGGTATCGGCCCCCATGATTCGAAAAGAAGCGCTGGTAGATACGTTGCTCTTTGACGACGGGTTCTCGCTCGCGCTCGATGCCACCCGCTTTCGCCTAGCGCCGCTCGGGCCCTTCCTTGCCCCTTTTGGGCGAGGTTTTGATGGCATTTTGACTGGAAAATTGCGGGCCAGTGGGAGTGTGGCCGAACTCAACGCCGTGCGCGTGGAAGGGGGCCTCGCCCTCCGTCATGGCGCCTTCGAGCCACTCGCCCTTGGCGAGCCGCTTCGGGAAGTGGGTTTTGATGTTCGTGTGGAAAATGATGGGGATTTCGCTGTTGAAAACCTCGCCGTTTCCGCCGAAGGGGGGGAACTCCACGGAGCCTTCCGCGGGAAGCTCGCCGGACTGTCGCCGGTGTCCCTTGAGGGGGCGCTCCAGTTCCCCGAGCGCCACCCGTTCCCCCTCGTGCTTGACGGCGTCGCCTACGGAGATGTGGCGGGGAACGTTCAGCTTGGCCTCGTGAAAAGTGCGAACAAGTACGCGATTTCCGTGCAGATTCCCCGCGCAACGGTAACGCTGCCCGACGTCTCCGGTCGCGCACTCCAGCCCCTCGAAGCCGATCCAACGGTTACTGTGCTCGGGGCGGCACCGTCCCCCCAGGGCGGCAGGGAGGTCGCACCTGCGGTGCCGCCAGGCCCAAGCGCTCCGCCCGCAAAGACGTCGCTGCCGATCGCACTTGCCGTCAAACTCGGCGATATCCGCGTGAAGCGCGGAAGCGACCTCGATATCCACGCCAACGGCGACCTCGTCGTCGACGAAGGGGTCCGCGGTACCGTCGCCGTCGACCGCGGCTTCGTCGAGCTTCAAGGGCGGCGCTTCAAGGTCGACCGCGTTGCGGTCTCTTTCGACCCTTCCGTCTCCCCGAGCAACCCCCAGGTCGATGCAAGTGCCTCCTACGACGCCGCCGACGGCTACAAAGTCTTTGCCGAATTTCGCGGAAGCGTGGCTACCGGCCATTTGACGCTTCGTGCCGAGCCGGCGCTCACCTCCAGCGAAATTCTTCAGCTGATTGTCTTCGGCTCCAAAGATGTCGCCGTTTCCCAGAATTCGGGGACGGAGACCTCCACCCTTGCTCGCGCCGCCGGCCTCGGCGGTGGAGTTGTCACTCAGGGGCTCAACAAAGTGCTTTCTCAGGTATCGCCGATCGAGCTTCAAACGCGGATCGATACGACGAATTCCCAGAGTCCCCGTCCCGAACTTACCGTGCAAATTTCGCGGGATGTTGCTGCGACGGTGAGCATTCGCGTCGGACTACCGTCGCCCGGCCAGGCACCCGACCGCTCCACGATCCGCTTGGAATACCGGCTAGGTGGGCGGGTCTCGCTCGAGTCGGCGCTCGGGGACAAAGGAACGAGCACCGTCGATCTCACCTGGGAACGACGGTACTAAACGAGAACTACGGGAGCACTTTCTTCCCATTGACGTATTTGACGACATCCACGTAAATACGAATCGATGTGTACGTAGGAGGGCTCGGGAATTGCAGTTGTTTGATGATTGAAATGGCGCACGCGTCGCCACGAACCGAATCTCCGGTGGCGCGGGCGGCCGTCACCTTGCCATCGTGAGCGAGGGTCACCTCGAAGGTGTTGTCGTACTCTTCGGGGTCGGTCGGGACGGCGCGGCGGTGAAGCTCCGCCGTCGGACCACACGTAGCGAAGCGCGGCGTCACGGTTTGTAGGTAGGTCGCGGCGGCAGGAGATGTCCCCATGCTCACGTAGGCTTTCGCCCAGAAATTGCCCGACGATGCTGGCATTGGTGCCGCGGTGGGGGGTGTGATTGCGACTGCCGAAGAGGCGATTGCGGGGGCGTTGGGTTCTGTGCCGCGTCGTCCGCTCGCCGTCGGGGCTTCCGGCGGGCGTGGAAGGGGGGCCAGCGTAGCGAGCGTCTCGGCGGTCGCGGCATTCGACACCAGCGGTACCGGAACGGCGCTTGGAAGCGCCGCGGTCGCCGGTGTCGGGCGGCGTGCCAAGAAGACCCCGCCACCGGCGAGTGCGAGAACAAGCGGGATGCTCACGATCAGGATCGGGAGGGCGCGGCTTGAGGTGGTTGGTGGATCGGCCGCCGTATGGGCGACGCCGCCGGCGCCGGTTGTCGCGCCACTCATGGGGGCGAAATAGGGCGTGGGGGGCGAATTTAGCGGTTGTTCCTCGATCCGCGCTAGCGGGCGAGGTTGTTGCCCGGGATTCGGCCAGGGGGCAGGCGCGACAGGATAGGGGACCGACGCCGGGGTCATCGGAGGCGTCGTCTGCGCCATCGTCCCTTGAAGCTCCAAGGGGACCGGGGGCGCGCCGAGCTGGGGAAGCAGCGGCTCAAGCGCGCCGATGAATGCGGCCATCGAAGGGACGCGATGGTTCGCATCTTTCGCGAGCATCGCATCGATCAAACCGGAAAATGCTGGCGGCAAATCGCCTCTCACTGCACGAATCGACGGCAGCGGCGCCGCCGCAGAAAGGTGGTGATACAGTTCCAAGATCGCCGTCGCTTGGATCGGCGGGCGCCCGGTGAGTGCATGATACAATGTCGCGCCGAGCGACCAAACATCAGCGCGGCCATCGATTGGCTTCCCGAATGCCTGCTCGGGAGCCATGTACAACGGCGTCCCCAGTACTGCGCCGGTGTTCGTAAGGCCAACGGCGCCGTCGACCTTTGCGATACCGAAATCGAGGACCTTTACGATTTCACCGACGCCGACCATTTCTGTAAGAAACAGGTTTGAAGGCTTGATGTCTCGATGAATGATCCCCGCCGCGTGGGCGGCCGCAAGGGCGCCGGCGGTCTGGAGGCCGATACGTGCCACCCGGGCCGCCGAAAGAGGGCCGTCTCGGAACGCGTCCTCGAGGGGGCGACCGCGAAGGTGCTCCATCACCAGGAACGCCGGTTCGTCGCCGGAAGGGCTACGAAAATCGGTAACTTGGACGATGTTCGGGTGGCCCAAACGGGCCGCCGCTTGGGCCTCGCGCTGAAAGCGGGCCACGGCATCTGCCGTGATTCCCGAACCGGTGAGGACTTTTACGGCGACGGGCCGCCGAAGCCCCTCATGCGTCGCC
>JAAFHJ010000311.1 GCA_013298325.1 Myxococcales bacterium
AACGCCAAGCGCTGCACGCGGTCAGAGATTTCGGCGCCGACGCCGCCATAGGGCCACCCCTCGTGGACGGTCACACAACGATGCGTTTTCTTTACCGACGCGACGATGGTGTCTTCGTCGAGGGGGCGGAGGGTCCGAAGGTCGATGACTTCCGCAGAAACCCCAAGTTTCGCGAGTTTTTCCGCCGCCTCCAAGGCGACGTGCGTCATCCGCGAGTACGCGACGATCGTGACGTCTTTCCCCGTACGTACAATGTTGGCGACGCCGAAGGGGATCGGCCCCTGGTCATCGGGCACTTCACCCTTGGTGTTGTAGAGCGTTTCCGACTCCATGACCAAGACAGGGTTGTTGTCGCGAATCGCGGTCTTCATAAGACCTTTCGCGTCTGCAGCGAATGCAGGAGCGATCACTTTCAAACCCGGAACATGGGTGTAAAAGTGCTCCATCGCGTGGCTGTGCTGGCTGCCGACTTGGCGCGCGCTCGCGTTCGGCCCGCGGAAGACGATGGGGCAGGTATACTGGCCGCCCGACATCTGCCTTACCTTGGCAGCATTGTTTAGGATTTGGTCGAAGGCGACCGCGGAAAAATTCCACGTCATGAACTCAACGATCGGGCGAAGACCGACCATTGCTGCACCGATCCCGAGACCGGCAAATCCGCCTTCGGCAATCGGCGTGTCGATGACGCGCTTCTCGCCAAATTTCTCAAGCATCCCCTCGGTGACCTTGTAGGCCCCCTGGTAGTGACCGACCTCTTCCCCCATCAGGAAGACGTTCGGATCGCGCTCCATTTCCTCAATCATCGCCTCGCGAAGAGCTTCGCGGTAACGCAGGGTACGAGACATCGTCGGTGCTCCGGTCACGAGGCGAAGGGGCCGTCGTAGGTGGTGGGGGCAAGAATTTCGGCGGTCGGCTCAGGGCTTTCGTCCGCAAATTTCACGGCGTCGGCGACTTCCTCTTCGACAGAGGCTTCGAGGGCATCGAGGCGCGCCATGTCCCAGTGAAGCTCGAGTTGGGTTCGCGCGCGGAAAAGCGGGTCCCGCTGCTTCCGCGCCTCTACCTCCTCCGGCGACCGGTACTTCCCGGGGTCGCTCATGCTATGTCCCCGAAAACGGTAGGTTTTTACTTCTACGAGCGTCGGAATGTTTGCTTCACGCGCGAGCTTAACTGCTTCGCCGATGCGACGCTCCACTTCGAGGACGTCCTCGGCGACGAAGCGATCGCTCGGGATGCCGTAGCCACGAGCATAGTTTGCGACTTCGGAGGTCGGTAGGGTGCGGCTGAGCGGCGTACCCATGGAGTACTCATTGTTTTCACAGATGAAAACGATCGGGAGCTTCCAGAGCGCCGCCAGTCCGATCCCTTCGTGGAACCCGGCGATAGGGACCGCACCGTCGCCAAAGAAGCAGAGCGTAACGCCCCCATCTTCCTTGTATTTTGATGCAAACGCGATTCCGGCGGCGAGAGGAATGTGGCCGCCGATGATGCCGTAGCCGCCGTGCATGCCATTTGCGGCGTCGAACATATGCATCGAGCCGCCAAGGCCCTTCGAGCAACCCGTCTCTTTCCCGAACAATTCCGCCATCATCGCGCGGGCGGTCATCCCCTTGGCGAGGGCGATTCCATGATCGCGGTAGGTCGTGACGACGTGGTCCTTGCTTTCGAGGGCAGCGAGCGCACCGACACCGACCGCTTCTTGGCCGATGTAAAGGTGCAGAAAGCCACCGATTTTTCCCATCGCGTACGCGCGCGCTGCCTCTTCCTCGCAGCGGCGGATGAGAAACATTTGACGGTAAAGACGGGCGAGGTGGTCCGTGTCGACGGGCGGTCCTTCGTGTGCCATGCGGCCGCGGACCCTAGTGGGAACGGCGTTCCACGGAAAGAGATCATCGTGTGTCGCGACGCGTCAGCTCCTGAAAAGATTGTACGATTTCGACGGGGGCGATCTTTGATTTTTTCGGGAACTTTCCCGGACGGCGATCGTCGAGCCCCCTCCAGTTCGCAATCCGTGCGCGCCGGTTCGCGTCGGCCAAGAAATTCGTCGGTCGGTCGGTCACACATCGACCTTTGCGACGATTCGGGAAGAGCAGCCTGCGCTTCGGCGTAAGCTCCCTCATCCAGATGCGTTCCCCGTCCGCGCCGCAGAAACGATGCCGCGCCCCCCAAGGAGACCCCTCATGAAGAAAGCCCTTTTCGCCGTCGCCGCCGCAGCCGCTGTCCTTTCCGCGGGTGCGCCTCGCGACGCTGCAGCGTGCGGAGGGGCCCTTTGGGAGGAGCGCGTGTTTGTGCCGAAGCCGAGCCCGCCGAAGCTCGTCGCCCAGGCGGAAAAGGACCTTGAAGGCGGAAATCCGCGGAAGGCGCTCGCGAATGCGTCGAGTGCGTACGGGGATCTTGCGAAGGCGGAGCCCGGCGCCGACAACCTAAAGAATCGAGCGCTTCGAATCTCAGCGCTCGCGGTCGTCCGTTCCAAGGGGGAGCTTAAGGTTGCCGGGCAGAAGGAAGCGACCCCTCAGGAGCGGCTCGCTTGGGCTGCCAAGAAACTCGAAGCGCTTTCAGCGAAAGCACCTGACAATCCGACCGTCGAGGGGGACCTCGGCGAAGGGCTCGCGGCCGCCGGACGGGACCTTGATGCATACGGTCACCTCGCAAAACTAGCCGACAAGGACTTGCTCGGCACGGCGGAGGGGTATTCGGCGCTTTCGCGGCTCCAGTTTGCGGCGGGACTTACGAGCAAGAGCGCCAAATCTCTCGCGCGTTGTGAGGCGATGGCCTCAGATCGAGCGGTGTGCGGCCTGGCTAAGGCTCCAGAAAAGAAGGTCGCCGAGAAGGCAAAAGCGGAAGATGCCAAAAAAGGCACCGCTAAGCCGGGCACGAAGTTCGACCCCGCGGTGTTTGCGGGCGACTTGAAGATCTGAGATGGGCAATACGACAATTCGGCCGCTGGCTATTTGGGCCGCGGCCGCTTTTTTTGCCGCCGGCTGCGATAAAAAAACGCCGACGAGCGTCGATGCCGGGCCGCCGGTGCCGATTTCGATGGCTCCCAAGGAGCCAGTTGGCGATTCGGTGCGAGGGCACGCCGCCATTGAAAAATACGAATGCAACCGATGCCATGCGGTTGAAGGGATCGTCGCGGCGGCGCCACAAAAGCATTGTGTCTCGTGCCACACGGAGATTGTTGAAGGGCGCTTTGTCGCGAAGGACCCGGCAAAAACCGCCGAATGGAAGGCTTCCGTTCATGACTTGGACGTCGCCCCCAGTCTGATCGCGGTCGGAAAGCGACTGCGCGGGTCGGCGGTCGTCGACTACCTCATGTTGCCCCACGATCTCCGGCCGAACCTCGCGGCAAATATGCCGCGGCTCGGGCTCTCTCGCAGTGAAGCTCGCGATATTGCGGCTTATCTCGGCGCAACCTCCGAAGAAGACGCTGTGGCTTCTGGCGATCCGTCGGCCGGGCGAAAGGCCATGGAAAGCAAGGGCTGCGGGGCTTGCCACGCGTTCTCCGGAGTTGCCGCACTTCCCGCAACACCGCCCGTGGTGGCAATGTCCGCGAAGGATTTTTCCGCAGGAAAAAGACTCGCTCCGGACCTGCGATATGCCCGTGATCGAATGACGTTCTCAAAAATGGTTTCGTGGCTTCGAGACCCGCGGGGAACGAAACCCGACACAAAGATGCCGGCGATTCCCCTGTCCGACGAAGAAGCACGCGATATTGCCAGCTACCTCGTCAAGGCGACGCAAGAGGTGCCCGCGCTGGTCCCCTTCCGTCGCCTACCGCCGCTGGAACGAAAAGTCACTTACGCGGAAGTCGATGCGAAAGTCTTCCACAAGACTTGCTGGCACTGTCACGCCGAGCCCGACTACGCAATCGGCGATGGCGGACCGGGGAACTCGGGCGGCTTTGGTTTCCCTGCACGAAAGCTCAATCTCGCTTCTTACGAAGGCGTTGCCGCGGGGATTGTGGACGACAAAGGGGAACGAAGTAGCATTTTTTCGCCGGGTCGTGACGGGACGCCGCGCCTGCTTGAGGCGCTTCTTGCCCGTCATCGCGAAGAAGAGGGGGCCGCCAATGGTCCCGTACGCGGAATGCCGCTCGGCTACGCCCCACTCACTGCGGAACAGATCCAACTGGTCGAGAGCTGGATTTCTCAAGGAAGGCCACGATGAACAGGCTCGTCTTGTGTGGAGTTTTTTTGGCAAGCATTTCGGCGTGCCGGAACGAGCCAACATCGCCTCCGGCGGTTTCCTCGCCAACTGTCGAGAGTTCCGCACCCCCAAGCGCAACGCCTCCGGCCGTAACCGCCGTCGCGACGCCGACTCCTACCGCAGCCGGTAGCGGAACTCCGGAAGCGGTTCCGGCGATTCGGATGTTTGAAGCGACGGAACAAGGCGATCTGTTTGCCACCATTCGTGCAGCGCGCCTTCGCGCGGTGGAAGGGAAGCGCGTTCTCGTTGTCTACGTCGGCGCGTCCTGGTGCCCCCCGTGCAAGCGGTTTCACGAGGCGATTCAAAATCACAGCCTCGACGAAAAACTCGCCGGCTTCGACTTCCTCTATCTCGACATGGACATCGTCAAGGACAAGATTGTCGAGACCGGGTACGCCTCAAAGTACATTCCGTTTTTTGCCCTGCCGACGGGCGACGGAAAGCGCGGTGATTCCTTCGAGATCAAGCGCACCGACGCGAAGGCCCAAGACGAACTTCTGGAGAAGCTGGGCGCCTGGCGGCCCAAAAAGTAGCCGCCTTTGACGGGCTAGGGGAGTTTCTGCTTCGGTTTCGTCGGTGGCGGTGCTGTCCGCGAACGGTCGGCGATGTCACTCGCGATCGTTTCAACGATGCCGCCCCGATCGTCCCGTTTGCGACCGAAGAAATAAAGCGCGACGAAGACCAGGATCGCCGCGCCAATAGCGATATTTTGAACGCGTCGCGTCCGGAAGCGCGATGCCGGTGAAACGCTGGAACGGAGATCGGCCTGGAGGGACTCGGGCAGTCCGGCGAGCGAATCGGGGACCGGCGTGAGCGAGCGCTCAAAGGACCCGTCGAGCGTCGCCGCAAGCGCATCTCCAAGCGCTCGTGCAGAAACAAATCGGTCTTCTGGACGGGAAGCGAGCCCCTTTCCAAGGATTCCTCGGGCTGTTTCGAGGGCACTGATGGAAAATCCGTGCCGCTCAAGCGGCTGGCGTTCACCGGATAGAATACGTCGTACCGTGACCGCGGCATCGTCTCCCCCGAAGGCCCGTTTCCCGGAAATCATCTCGTGGAGGATGGCGGCAAACGCGAATTGGTCTGAGCGCGCTGTTGCTGGGGCACCGGCAAGGACCTCAGGGGCGCTGTAAGCTGGCGTCCCCGCGAGGTCATTTTCTGGGTTTGATTTTTCGGGGCGCGCGAGACCAAAGTCGGCAATTTTTGCGCCGTACCGGCCCAAGAGCACGTTCTCGGGCTTCAGGTCACGGTGGACGATTCCTGCTTCGTGGGCGGCCGTTAATCCCTCCCCAATCGAGCGTGATAGGCGAATGATTTCGGAGACAGGTAGTGGTTCTCGAAGGCGATCACGGAGCGTCACACCGCGCGGGTCGTGCGGCTCTCCGATACATTCAAATACGAGAAACGGACCCGCTTCTGGATCGTCGCCGAAGTCGTGAAGAGTGACAATATTGGGGTGGCTCAGCGCGGCAACGGCGCGCGCTTCCTTCTTGAAGCGCACCGCGAGTTCACTTTGAGTCGCTGGGTCGAGTTGCAGGTCGTTTCGCAGGACTTTGATCGCCACCCGCCGCGCGAGGACCGGGTCGCGGGCGAGAGCCACGACGGTCAGCGCACCGCGGCCCAGTTCCCCGTCGATTTCATAGCGGCCGATGCGGGTGGGGATCACGGGCTCTCCGGAAAATGGCAGGCAAATCTGTGGGTTGCGTCGTCCGACGCGACCGACATTTCCGGCATTGTCACGTCACAAGTCCCCGGCTTGCCCGACGGGCACCGCGGAAAGTACGGGCACCCATCTTCTTCGGATGCACGAGCGGGAGAAGTCGCATCCGTAAGCACCGGCAATGCGCGGCGTGCCGCCTCGTTTCCGGGGACGGCAGCCAGGAGCGTCCGTGTGTACGGGTGGATGGCGCCCCGATAGAGGCGTTCCGCGCTTGCCTCCTC
>JAAFHJ010000312.1 GCA_013298325.1 Myxococcales bacterium
TGCTCGCGACGAATCCGCATTCCCGCGCGAAGACCTACGAGAAATTTGGCGGGCGCGTCCCGCGATTGACGACGGCGGGAGACCTGGCGACGGCGAAGCGATTGATCGCGGAGATGCGGGCCTTTCGGAAGGCACACCGGATCGCGCTAGAAGCGGTGAAGGCCGGAAAGCGCCGTGTCACTTTCCCCGCGGGGACGGGGAAAATGCATTTCATCTATGGGTACGCCCGCGAGGTGTACGTGCCTTTGCCGGCGGCGTAGGGGCCGCGCGCCGCGTTCTCCGATCCGGTCTCACCGGGCGGGGAACAAGGGCCGGATACGGAATTGAACAGTGCGGAACAGGCTCTCGAAATAGGGTCTGTTTCCGCGCGTCTGGAGATTGGGAATTTGGAGGAGAGAGAGGGGAGTGAGGGCGGGAGGGCGGAGAATTCGGGGGAGAAAAGGGATCTTCGGGGGCAAGAGGTGGGATTGACGGGGGTGGGTGGGTGAGTTTCGGTGTGTTGTGCATGCAAATGGGCTCATTTGGCGATTCTTCAACGAGCCCAAGCAATTGATTTTGATTGACTAAATCTAGCTGTCGGCTGGATTTCGTACGTCGCTACTTCAGCTCGGCGCGCGCGATTCCTGCCGCGTTCGCGGACCAGACGGCGCTGCAATCGCCGTTGACCGCGGCGGCGCCGGCCGGAAGGCGGTCCTCCGCGCGGCGGCCGTCATCGGCGATGGTGAGGAGCGTCGGCGGCGTGGTGGCGAGCACAAAACTGTGGCGATCCATGGAGATGCCTCGCAACTGGCGCGCCGATGCGAGCGGGAGGTCGACGAGCGGGCGGAGCCCCACGAACCGGTCGCTGGCGCGGAAACGCTCGGCGACCAGCGGTTCGCTATCGCGGACGACGTAGAGGCCAAGCTCGTCGGCGGTGAGCACCGGCGCTGCATAGCTCCCGACGATCGGCACGTCGTGGAGATCGCCCAGGGGGCCGTCCTCGGCGGCAAACGTCCCGTCGACACCCCGCCGAAGCGCGGTGAGCGAAGTACCGTCGCCCGCGACAAGGACAACGAAACGGCCGCCGGTGGCGAGCGCTGCGAAGTCGGTGCGGGTGGTACCGGTCGGAACGGCGACCGGCGCCGAAAATGGAGAGCTTGCGTCGTCGCGCGTCGCGAGGAAAACGCTCGGCGAGGCGCCGCCGGCCCCCGTTCGAAAGAGCACCGCTTGCTCAGCGGCGTCGACCGCGAGAAGCTCGGCACCAACCGCAGGGATTTGTAGAGTTTCCGGCCCGGCAGCCCGCCCGGGCGCGCACAGGGTGGGGAACGTCGGGAGCGGGCGCGGACCGCTGTCGACCTCGGCATCGCCGGTCGCGGCGTCGCTTGCGGCATCGGTCGCTGCGTCGCCAGCGTCGCCGGTCGGCAGAACCGACGCGTCGTTCGCGACGGGAAAGTAGGTGACCGTCGTCGTGCTGTCGCAGGCACACCAGGCGGCGGCGATGAGCGCAACAGAACCGGTGAAAACGGCGGAAAAGCGCCTCATTCCGCGTCCTCGCAGGTGTAGTTGACCGTCCACGACTTCAACTCGGGGGTGCCGCGCAAGTCGGCGGTCGGCGTGAAGAGCACCTCCAGGCGAAGGTTCTGGCGGGAGATGCCCCCCGCCGTTCGAAGTGCGGCATCGATGGTCGTCGGCGAGGTGCCTGCGCCGCTCGCGGTCGCCGATCCGAGATTCGCCCTCGGAACGGCGGCCGGGAGGTTGGCGAGGACTGCGTCCGTGCGGACGGCGAAGTCGAGGCGGCTCCCGGCGGGGACGGTGGCGTCCCACTTGAGAAGTTGCCAACGCGGATACTTTTGGGCGGGGCAAACGGCGGTAAAGTCACGAATAAACGTGCCCGCACTGAACTGGAGGATCGGCGGCGGCTTCACGCAGCGACCGCCCGCGCATTTGGAGCCGGTCGGGACGCCGCAGCACTCGGCGTCGGCGGAACAGGGGATCGCACTGTCGTCGGCAATGCAGGCGTTCGCGACCTTCGAGAGGCAGTGGCGCTTCACACTGGCGGTGCCGACGGTGCTTTCGTCGAGGCTGCAAAACGACGTCGCCGGCGCGCCACAACAGTCGAGATCGGTGTCGCACACGTTCGCGGAGGTTCGGGCCGCGAGCGGCACGACGCAGGCATTTTTCACCCAGAAACCGCGTGCATTTCCGGCGAGGAGCTCCTGGCCGGGCAGGTAGAAGGCTGGCGAACTCGGATCTTCGCCCGGCGCCGGGTTGAGTTTGATCGCGCTCACCCAGAGCTTCTTCGTCGTCGGCTCGGTGGCGATGTCCCGGAAGCGCGGGTCGCTGTAGTAGGGCTGAATCTGGGCGACGTTTCCGTAGAGGCGCCGGCTCGTGAAGACGATCCACCGGTAGCCGGCGGCGACTTCCGGGTTCGCGGTCGGCTCGTAATTGTACAGCACTTCCGAGCTTGTGGCGTGGCCCCCCCAACGGACGCCATCGGCGGCGATGCGCGTGCTGTCGGGGCCGGGCAAGTAGCTGGTGACGCCGTCCGGGTTCAGCCCGATGGCGGCATCGAGGCGGCGCGGTGCCGTCAGGCCATTGCTTGGCACGTACCAGAGCTCGCCGGTGGAGCCGCGTTCGTGGCAGCCGTCGTAGGGGGCTAGGCTGTTGTGCCCTTCGCAATCGGAGCGCGTGCCGCCGAAATCGCGTGTGTTGTTGCGAAGTTCGCGCTGGTAGACGACTTCGTTCCCGCTCGGAAGAAAGGTAGGCCAGACGGCCGTCTTCGTCGTGCCGGCGAGCAAGTCGAGGAGCGTGTAGCCGCTGAAGGTCCCCGTCGCCCGCGTGAAGGTGGCGATGGCAAGCGAGCGTGCATCCCCGTTCTTTCCGGCGATCGCCCCCGACGAAAAATTGAAAGCGACGCGCGAACCATCCGGGGAGAACGTCGGCATCGTCATGCCGGCCGTGGTGAGCCCGACGGAGGTTTGTTCGACGCCGCGATTCGCCGCGAGAAGTCCGTAGAGGCGGTTGCGCTCGTTGGAGCCTTCCCAACCGCCGGTGGAGCGATTCGTGAGCAAAAGCGAGCCATCCGGGTAGATCGCCGGCCAGCTGTAGCGCGCGGTGTTGCTCGCGGGAGGGTTCAGGAGGGCTTCCGTTCCGCCCCCGGGGTTGTAGAGATTTTCAAATACGCTTGTGGTGTACTGAAAGGAGTTCGTAACGAGGCGACTTCCGTTCGCAGCGACTGAATGGCAAACGCGGCAACCGTTCGAGTTTCCAGACGCATAACCGGCGGCAATGCGGGGGACAGTCGCCCCCGGTTCGACGGCGAGCGTTGCCGCTCCGAAGGTCACACCGCCGGTACCGCCATACGGGCGAAAGTCGGATGAACTCGGATAGTTCAGAACGAGTTTCGTTCCATAGGAGTTGTAGAAGACGGTCCCCTTCAATTGGCCATCGGCAAACTTTACGCGGGTCTTCTGCTCGGTCCGGAGGACGCCACCGACGATGCGCTGAACGAAGATCGCCCCTTCGCTGCCGCGGGCGGTCCGTTCGAAGGCCTCCCAAGCCGTCTGTGGCAGGACGGCGCGCGGTTCCGCAGTCGGCGTCGGGGAGGGCGTGCCGGTAGCCGTCGTGCTCTCGGGGACGACCGTCGACCACTCAAACTTTGCCGGCAGGGCGCGATCGGAAGGCCATCGGAGGGTGACCTTGACCGCGGCGGCGGCGCCGTTGGCCCCCTTCCGCCATTGAACGACCGGCGCGGGAAGGGCGAGCGGCAGGACGGTTCCGTCGTAGGGGTAAAGGATCTGGTGGGTATCTGCGGTGCCGGTCGTCGTCGGAAAATTCGCGTGCGAGAAGCCTGCGGGGGCGCCAGAATTGTCTTTGACGCCGACAGTTACGTTGACCGTTGCCGTTGTTGCGAGCGCGCCGGCAAACGCGCCGACGGTCAGTGTGGTCGCCAGCGGAGAGACGATCTTGAGCACCCCCGCCGAAGAAATGAGGCTCATATCGCGGCGATCGACCGCCCAGAGCGGGGCGGGCGTCCCCTGAAAGCAGCCGGCCGGAAGGAGCGCGGCGCTCAACGAGACGGTGTCGTTGACGACGTTCGTTGCCGTCGTGAGGCGGAGCGGCGCGAGCTGGTCGACGACGACCGTCGTCGTCAGGGGCGTGAGCGCAAGCGATGTGCAGGACGACGACTGCACGACCACGCCGGTCGGGGCGACGCCGCCTTCACCGACGGAGAGCCCCGGGCCTGCATCGAGGCCGGTCGCCGTGTCGACGTAGGCGGTGCAGCCCGGTGAACAGGGATTGGCGCAATCGGCCCCGGCGGAGAGATCCGCTGTATGAACGCCGGTTCCTTCGTCGGCGGGGACCAACGACCCCGGCGGGAGCTCGATGAACTTCCCCGCGGCGCCGGTCGCGACGCAGGCGCTCCAGCGGCCAGAAACACACGTCTGTTGGCCAACGGCGCAATCGTAGAAGGTCCCATACTTTCCCCGATTGATATGGCATTCTTCCGCAGCCGCCTCTTGGGGGCACGCGCACCCTGGTTCATGGTTCTTGCAGCTTGTCGTCCCGCCGCCACCACCAACGCCGCTCGAACTTCCGCCGCCACCGGTCAGGTAGGTCGAGGAGCCGGGCTCGGAACAGCCGGTTGGTGCGAGAACCCCAAGAAACAGCGCAACGACCGACCCTCCGAGAAGGGCGCGGTTCGACGTAAGTCGCGAGAACTTCTGGGTCATAGATGGACGTCCGTCGGCGCGGGGGCGGGCACACAAATCCGCTTTCCCACCGAAATTCAGCGGCGGGCATCCGACGAACGTACCGTTTGGGCCAGACCCCTGCCAGGCGAGACCACGCATTCTCCGATTGCGGAAAGCGGTCGCCTTTGCGCGGCACGTCTCCACGTGGGGTGAATACCTACTTCATCACGCGTCGGAAAGTTCGCGAGGATACCGCCACGATGGTGATGTATTTAGACGAAATACATCCGTCGGAACGACGGCGAAAGACAGTCGCGTTTGTGCAGCGGTTGTTCTCCTACTGGGGCCGTCTTCAAACGAACAGGAGCGGTCGCCTCGATGAGGCCGACGCCGATTGACGGGGAATCGAAGGGGGACCGAGCCGGTTCGCAACGGACCTAGACGTGGAATCGCCAGCTCTAGTTGCGAGTCGTCGCGGCAGGCATCCGCGGACGCGGTCTACGCCGGGAGCAAGTTCAATGACGGGCGCCGTATTTCTCGGGATCTATATCTGCGTCGTCGCCATCCTCTGGAGGATTGCCATCGACGATGGCTACCTGCGAAGATACGTCCAGTTCCTGCTCTTCATGTTCGGATTCAGTCTTGCGCTCTCGGCAGTTTGGTTTGGCTGCATTCGGCATTGAAACGATGCGATGCCGTCTCTTGCGCAGCGGGGACTTTCACCGGGATAAGATGGAAAGCAGCGTACTGCGGATGAGAAGATATCCATTGCTTGATCTCATCAGGCACTGCGGAGGGAGTGCGTATGGCGCGGAAGATAGGGCATAGGTTTCTAGGGTCTGCCGACAGCGTCTCGATAAACATTCACGGTGAAATGGGGGTGCAGGTCGAGCTACGAGGGCTAAACAAACGTACCTTCGTCTTCCTCGGTGCGACAAACCTCACGTTCATTGCCCGGCGACGTCGGCGGAGCAAGAGGGTTTTCGTCGCCCTATCGCCTCCGGACGTGCGAGGCTCCAAATGGGTAACGCTCCTCTGGAGAGGTGGGAAGGTCCGCTTTGAATCTTTTGATATACCGGCGGAAATTCTATGAGTCGCACGAACCTGCGGTCCACCGGTGGATTTCTTTTCCCGTATACAAATGCCTGGACGATTTCTCTGTCATCTTCGCTGACCGTAAACATCAACAGTGCGAGCCCGTGTGTGTCATTCTTTGCGTATCGCAAGTGTATTGAGACCGACTTCTCAAGACTGCAATGCGTCACTCTTTAGTTCACCAAAGTTGACGCAATGGAGTTTCGAAATGTGGATAATGACGCCGAGGACTTCTTTCGGACGCGTTACAACGCCAGATATTTGAATGGGGAAGACTTCGGGGCGTACGTAGTCCTCCCGCCAGGAAAGGTCGATTTTGACCGGAGCGGCCGGCGGCCGTTGCATTTTGCGTTTGAAGCCCACGACGTCGCG
>JAAFHJ010000313.1 GCA_013298325.1 Myxococcales bacterium
TGTCTCGATTGCCACGCCGTCCCGCCCCGCCATGGGGACGCTGGCGAACATGCCGCGGCGCGTGCAACCACCGTTTCTTGTTCGAATTGCCACGATTTTTCCGTCGCAAACGGCGCGAATTCCAGTCTCCAGCGGACCGCCCACGAGCATGCCGCGTCCCCGTTTGCCGCCGCCCCATGTACGAGCTGCCACGATGCGGGCGATCATCGCTTCCGCGGAACTCGGGATCCGCTCCGCGCGAATCCGGTGCGGGCGACCTTTTCTGCCGCGCCCCGCGAGCTCACGGTGACGTTGCGCGCGGTCGGCGTCGGCCATGCGTTCCCGACCGGCGACCTTTTTCGTGCCCTCCGCGTGCGCCTCTGGACGGAAGGGGCCGGCGGCGCAGTGACCTCCGACGCGGAAATTCGTCTGCGACGCGCGTTCGGGACGTCTACGGGCCACCGCGAAGAAGAGGCGGACACCCGCCTCGGTGTCGAGCCGCGCACGTGGTCGGTCCCCCGGGCGCCGGGGGCGGTGCGCGCCCACCTCGACGTCACCTACGAGCGTGGCGCGAGCGACCGGGGCGGCCTGTTCACCACCTTCGGCGAGCGCCCCCTCCTCTCGGAATCCTGGCTACTCGGCGAGTAGCGACCGCGCGTGGTGGGCGAGCCCCTGCACGACCGAGTGGAAACTCTTAAAATCACGCATCTTATCGGCACCGAAACGCTCGGCGATCGCCTGCGCAATGCGTGGTACGCGGGCGGTGCCGCCGGTGCAACAGACGAGATCGACGTCGCTCGCGCGGACGCCGGAAGCGGCCATCGTTTCGTCGAGGGCGGCGAGGATCGTCGCGATTGGCCGTGAGGAGGCAGTCTCGAAGGCCTCGCGGCTGATCGCGTCGTGGACGTCGATGTCCGGATAGGTGAATTCAATGGCCGCTTCGTCGCGGCCAGAGAGCGTCTTCTTGGCCCCTTCAATGACTTCAAAGAGCTGAAATCCGAGCCCCTCGTCGACGAGCGTCGTGAGCTGATCAAGCTTCTCGCGGTCGTCGGGACCGAGGGACCAGCTCCGGACATTCCGAAGGAAATCGGCGATGTCCGGGCGACGCATCATCGAAAGATGGGCCGGCGAACAGAGCGGTTCCATGACGTTCTTCGGCATGGTCAGGACATTGTGCCCCATCGGCACGCGGTAGGAGACGTCGCCGCCGAAGTGTTTGACGACGTGAGAGCGCATGATGCTCGCGTCGAGGGCGTCCCCCGCAAGCGGCGCCCCACCAATCGCGAGAACGTCGGTGCGTTCAAAGGCTTTTTTTCCGAGCTTCAATACGGTGAAATCGCTCGTCCCGCCGCCGAAGTCGCAGACGACGACGACCCGTTCTCCCGCCTCGGCGTCGGCGAAGGCATCGGAGAATTCGTGGGCGGCAGCGACCGGCTCCGGCAGGACGTGAATCTCCTCAAAGCCAGCTTTTTCTGCGGCGATGCGGAGGCGCTTCTCGGCGAGATCGTCGTCGGCGTCGTCGGTGGAGAAGCGGGCGGGGCGGCCGAGGACGACCTTCTTGATGTCGACGTCGCCGAAGTGGGCGTTCGCGCGCGTGCGCATTTCGCGGAGCGGTATCGCGACGAGATCTTCCAAAGAGAGCTGACGATTGTCGATTTGAGTTCCTCGAAAGCTCCTCGTCGGGAGGTGGCGTTTGAGGGAGCGCAGGAGGCGGCCTTCGAGGCCGTTCTCGACGTACTCGTTCAAGGCTTGCTGGCCGACGAAGCAGCGGCTCGCCGTGGGAAAATACAGGACGCTGCGAAGGATCGTCGGGTCGGGGGCGCTCGCGTCGAGGGGGACCGGCGGAAACACATCGGTGCCGTTGGCGGCCGCGAGGAGCGAGTTGCTCGTGCCGAAATCGATCGCGTACATCGTCGGCGCGGATGCCTTCATCGGGCCCCCTTACCGGAATCGGCGCCCGCCGTCTCTCGCGACGCTGCGTCGTCGCGTTCTCCGCCCAAACTGCATGTGTATTACACCTTTGTGGCGAGAATCCGGTGGTAGACGAGGCCGTAGTAGAAGTCACCGGCCGCGTCGGCGTGGGCGAGTCCCCCAAGGAACCGTTGCGCCTCGTCGGCGGTGAGGCGCCCGGTCTTCATGCCTTCCGCGACAGAACGCCCAAAGAGATCGCGAAGATAGGGGCCGAAAGACGTCGTCGACCAGAGGTGAGAGGCGGTCGGTTCGACGGCGAGTCCCGCCCGGCGGAGGGCGGCGCGAAGGCCCAAGCTGTGGTTGCGCCCGACGGTGCGCGCCTCCTTGCCGAACACCTTCGCCGCCAGTGTTGGATCGGGGTGGAAGAGCGAATCGGTCGCGAGATCCTGCTCGAGGAAGACGGCGACGCCGCCCGTTCGGAGCGCCGCTCCAAGTCGCGCGGCGAGCGAATCGATCGCTGTATCCTGCAAGTAAGGGATCATCACCGACGAGAGCACCGCGTCCCAGCGGTTTTCCACGTCGCCAAGGGCATCTTCGGCGGCGCCGGCGGCAAACGTGAGGCGCGTCTTCCCAGGATGGTCTTCTGCGTAGCGCGCCGCGGCGGCGACCATTTCCTGGCTCAGATCGGTCGCGTGCACGCGGGCGGTTGCGTGCCGTTGCGCAACACGCCGCGCGAGGGCACCGGTGCCTGCGCCGACCTCGAGCACCGCCGCATCGCCGGGCCAGGCGTCGACAAGCGGCGCGACGAGCGCCTCAAACAGCGCCTCGGAGGCAGGGTCGATCGCGCGTGCTTCCATGCGGAAAATCGCGCGGTTGGCTTCACCCGAGGCATCGAGGCGTGCGTAGTCGTAGAGCCCGGTCGTCATGCTTAGGGGTCTTAGGGGTTGGCCGTTGCCGTCGACCACCCAATTTGTGGGCGGGACGAACGCGCGACGGTCAGCGTCCCGACGTCCAGTGCCCCTGGGCCCCCGCCCCCTTTTGGCGGAGCGCGCTTGCCGCCGTGATCGCGACCATGCTCACGATCCCCTCCGCGTCGGTATTCCGTTGGAGGACCGTCACCGGCCGTCGCATGCCGAGCAGGATCGGCCCGACGGCGTCGGCCCCGCCGAAGGAGCGGAGGAGCTTGTAGGCGATGTTTCCGGCAGAAAGACTTGGAAAAACAAGTACATTTGCGACGCCATCCAGGTTGGCAAAGCTCCACTCATCGCGAAGCCATGGTTCCAGGGCGACGTCGGCCTGCATTTCCCCGTCGATCATGAGATCGGGGCGACGCTTCCGTGCGATCGCCGTTGCAGCGGCGACACGTCGCGGCTCTTCGCCGGTCGCCGAACCGAAGTTGGAATAGGAAAGCATGGCGATCCGCGGCTTCACGCCGAGGTCCCACACGGCGTTTGCCGTCTGGATCGCGATTTCCGCGAGCACATTGGCATCCGGCGTTTCGTTGACCGTTGTGTCGGCGCAGAAGAGGACGTTCTGCCCCTTCACCATCATGTACATGCCGGCAGCGCGCGTGTAGCCGGGGGCGAGGCCGATCACTTCAAGTGCGGGCCGGATCGTCTCCGAATAGCTCGCCGTCTGCCCGGAGACGCAGCCGTCGGCGTCGCCGAGATGAACCATCAACATCCCGAAGAGCTTCCGCTCGCGCGCGACCGACTTCCGTGCACCAAAGAGGGTCACCCCCTTGCGACGGCGGAGTTCCCAGTAGGTCTGCACGTAGCGCTCAAGATCGGGACAGCTCTCGGGATCGACGACGCGGATGCCCTCGATGTCCAGATCCATGTCGGTCGCAACGCGCTGAATTTCTTCGGGATTTCCCAGAAGAATTGGCTCTGCAAGGCCCTCGTCGCGCGCGATGCTTGCCGCCTTCAGAACGCGTGCATTTTCGCCTTCGGGGAAGACGATCCGCTGAAGCTGCGTCTTCGCGATGTTGAAGATCTTCCGAAGAATGAAACGAGTCGGTGAATTGAGCTGAAGGAGCTTCTCCTTGTAATCGGCGATATCGAGCGAGATCCGCGCGACGCCGGTATCTTGCGCCGCCTTCGCGACGGCAGGCGCGACCCACGCGACAACGCGCTCGTCGAAGGGCTTCGGAATGATGTAGTCGGGTCCGAAGCGCAGATACTGAACGCCGTACGCCTCGACGACGCGATCGGGCACATCCGCCTTTGCGAGGGCAGCGATGGCTCGCGTTGCTGCGAGCTTCATTTCTTCATTGATGGTCGTCGCTCGAACATCGAGTGCCCCGCGGAAGATTCCTGGAAAACCGAGGACATTGTTCGTTTGATTGGGAAAGTCACTGCGACCGGTCGCGACGATCGCATCCGGACGTGCGCGGGCCGCCACGTCGTAGGGAATTTCCGGATCAGGGTTTGCTAGCGCGAAGATGATCGGCTTCTTCGCCATCGTGTGGAGCATCTCTTCGGTGACTAGATTTCCCGCAGAGAGGCCAATGAATACGTCGGTACCGACGATCGCTTCGGCGAGCGTCCGACACTCCGTTTCGCGGGCGAAAGCTCCTTTGTAAGGGTCCATCTCTTCCGTGCGGCCCGCGTAGACCACTCCCCACTTGTCGACCATCATGATCTGCTCGCGGGCGACCCCCAAAGAGACCCAGAGTTCCATGCAGCGGACGGCAGCAGCGCCAGCCCCGCAGCAGACCACGCGCAGATCGCCCAGAGATTTTCCTTGGAGTTCCGAGGCATTCAGGAGGGCGGCGCCGGTGATGATGGCCGTTCCGTGCTGGTCGTCGTGGAAGACCGGGATGTTCATCCGCCGGCGCAGCTCTTCCTCAATCCAGAAACATTCCGGGGCGCGGATGTCTTCCAGATTGATGCCGCCGAAGGTCGGTTCGAGGCGGGAGACGCACTCGACGAAGGCGGCCGGATCGAGTTCGTCAATTTCGAGGTCGAAGACGTCGATATCGGCAAACTTCTTGAAGAGCATTCCTTTGCCCTCCATGACCGGCTTCGCGGCGTAGGGGCCGATATTGCCGAGGCCGAGCACGGCGGTGCCATTCGAGATCACTCCGACGAGGTTCGCCCGTGCCGTGTAGAGGCTGACGGTGTCCCGATCGCGGGCGATCTCGCGGCACGGTTCCGCCACGCCGGGTGAGTAGGCGAGCGACAGATCGCGCTGCGTCACCGACGGCTTCGTCGCGATAACCTCGATTTTTCCCGGGCGGCCCTGCGAGTGGTATTCGAGGGCGTCTTTACGGCGATTCGGGGAGACCATAGGGGCCCGACCATACTCGCGCTCCTCGGTGCCGGCAGTCAGAAACGCCCAAAAAGCGAACGCGGTGAGGTTGCTGCAATGCAGCACTTTTCCTCACCGCGTCGAAATCCGTTGGTACACCAACGAATGCCGGTTTTCCGCTCAGAGAATGCGAACGGCGTCCTCGAAGGCGAGTCGCGGGTTTCGCGGGAAGCTGCCCCCGACGGCGCCATGGCCGATGTTGATCAAGAGCGACGACTTCCACTTCGTGCCGGCGAGGAACGCTTCGTCGACGGCGCCAGCGTTGAAGCCGCCCATCGGACCGCAGTCGAAACCGAGCGCCCGCGCCGCGATGATCAGGTAGGCCGCCTGCAAGCTTCCGGATTGCTTCGCCGTCGCGTCGATCGACGCATCATTGCCGACGTACCAGGAGCGCGCATCAGCGTGGGGGTAGAGCTTGGGGAGCTGCTCGTAGAACTCGTAGTCGGCGGCAACGATGACCGTCGCCGGGGCCTTCATCGTCTTCTCAACGTTGCCGGCGGCGAGGGTCGGCCGGAGCTTTTCTTTCGCTTCGGCGCTGCGCACCCAGAGGAAACGCGCCGGGGAGGTGTTCGCCGCGGTCGGGCCGAACTTGGCGAGTTCATAGATCGCGCGAATATCCTCGTCGGAGACCGGCGCGTCGGTGAAGCTGTTGAAGGTGTGGGCTTCGCGGAAGATTTGGTCGAGGGCCTTGTCGTCGAGTTTGCTCATGGCGCGCAAGGTATCGAGGATCGGCGAGCGGGGAAGGGGAGATCGGCGCCCGCATGGGTTGCGTTGCGCGGAACTTGTTCCTCGATCCGCGCTAGCGGGCGAGGACGAACGTGTGCTCCGATCCCGGGAGATCGTTGGTGCACCAACGAATTTCTCCGGCACTAACGCAAAAAAGGCCGCCCCTTTTCGGGGCGGCCGTTCGCAGCGAGTGCAGGCGCTCTGTCAGTC
>JAAFHJ010000314.1 GCA_013298325.1 Myxococcales bacterium
TGCCAGGGGCCGCCGCCCGGCTCCTTGGCGCCCCCTGCACGGCCCAGGAGCGGCTGAAAAAGCAGGAGACGCGGGTGCAGGACGGCTGGGGGGCGGCCATGCTCTATCGGGTCGTTCCACCGGGGAACCTCGCCCGGCCGGAGGCCTGTCATCTCGAATTGATTGCCGATCGATCGGCGCCGTTTATGGAGGGGAATCACCTCTTCTGCAGCATCGCCGCGGGCGACGAAGCACGCGCGCCCGACGGGGGGCGCCCGGTGACGATCTCGACCCACGTCCCCTTGTCGAAGCTCCGAGCGATGCCACCGGAAAAGCAGGGGGAATACATGCAAATCGTCCAGGACCGGATGCGCGCCACCCTGGCCGCCTTGGCCCCGGAACTCGAAGGTTGCACCCTAGAAATGCCAGGGAGTCCGAGGACCTTCGAGCGATTTACCCTTCGGGAGAACGGCGCGGTGGGGGGCGTTCCTCGCCGGGCAGGGCTTACCAATTACGAGGGACTCTTCGACGGGACGATCGCCCCGAACGCCTGGCTCGTGGGCGACTCCGTCTTTCCCGGCCAGAGCACTTTGGCGACCGCCATCGGGGGGCGCCGCGTCGCCGAGCGAATCGCGCGCGCACTCGGCGGGGCCATTTCTACAGGGGACTCTTCTGGCATTGAGGGCACCAATACGTCGAGCGCTGGGCGTCCCCCTGGAGCCTCCGCGCAATCGGTGTAGCACACACGTAACAGGGCTCCCCGCCGCGCCGATAGACCGCGATCGTCCACGGAGCGATCGATTTCCCGGCGGCGCAACCTCGCCCGGCCAGCGAATTTACAGGGAGCGGCGTCGCGAGAGGGACGCGGGAGACGGTGCGCACGTAGTCGTAGGGGCGCCCCGGTTTGACGTTGGCGACGTTCGCGAGGAGGACTTCGCGCGCCCGTCCAAGAAGCGCCTGGAGCATCGCATCTTCGCAAGAAGAAACGCGTTTCCAGGGATCAAGGCGTTGGTCGAAGAGGAGTTCGCTCTTGTAGACGTTGCCGATGCCGGCAAGTGCGCGCTGGTTCAACAGCGCCTCGCCGAGGCAAAGGGCGCCGCAGGCTCGGAGGCGGCGAAGCGCCTCGGCGGTGTCGAAAGTGGCTCCGAGGAGGTCGGGGCCGAGGGCGTCGATTTCTGCGTCGTGATCGCCGGCGATCAGTCGCACAATCGGCGCATCAAAACAGACGGCCACCACGGCGCTACCGTCGCTCTTTTTTACGCCGAGGATCACGACGGCACGCGACTCGCCGCGCCGCCACCGCTCGCCGGCCCGGTAAAGATGCCAGAGTCCGTTCATCCGGAGGTGCGTGACAAGGGTATGTCGGGAGCCCTCACGCGTTTCCAGGCCGATCTGCAGGAATTTTCCTCGCGCTTTGATGGCTCGCACGCTCCCGCCAAGGAAGGGCTGAAGGGCGTGGGGCGCCCTCGGCAGCGCAAACGTGACGATCCGCCCGCCTACGACCGGCTCCAGCGCTAGGGCGATCCGGTAAAGGGTGTCCCCTTCGGGCATGCCGCTTCGCTACCACCGTCCGCTACCGCCAGCGAATTTGCTGGAAGCGCCGTTGCGAGAAGTGGCGCACCTCCAATGGAGACGGAAGCGTAGCCACGTAGTAGGACCCGGTCCGCTGTGTACCGAAGACTTCCCCTCCTCGTCGCCCCCGCTGTGCTGCTTGCAGGCCCGGCCTTCCTCCTCGCGTGCGGCAGCAAGGGGGCCGGCGTTGACGGCGGCCTGGACGGGGCCGCGAGCGTCAGCACTCTCGGGAGTGCGGTGCCGACGACCGCTTCGCCGACGGCTACCGCGCCGGTGGTCGAGCGGCCCGCTGCTTTCGCGCCGGGGGCCGGCGCGCCGGTCGACCTGTCGGGCGCTTCGTTGCCGTTTGCGAGCTATCCCGACGGCACGCCGACCGTCGGCGTGAAGGTCATGGAAGCGGCCGTTTACCAGAAGGCGGACCGCAGCTCGCCCCGCGTCGGCACGCTGCGCGCGGGGGCAATCCTTGCGACGACCGACCGCAAATTTTCAGGTCCCGGCTGCGCGGAAGGATACATGCATATTGCAGGGTTCTCCGCCGGCGACAAGGGCATCGGCCGTGGCGACACGGAAGGGGGTTACGTCTGCCTTGCCGACGCGACCCTCGATCTGAAGGACCCGATCGTCGCCGCATCGAGCCGCCAGCCTGACCTCGCCTCGCGGCTCCCATACATGTATGGTACATGTAAACGGGGCGGACCGCTCTACAATCGGATTCCGACCGACGATGACGTGAAGGCCTTCGAGCCCCACCTCGATGAGCACTTGGCGAAGTGGAAGGTCGATGAGGAATTTGGCGCCCCCTACGGCCAAGACCTCTGGCAGCGCTGGAAGGGGACGCCGGCCCCCGACCCGTTGAAAGCGCTCACCGACAAACTCACGAGCGACACCCCCGCCTGGCTTGCCAATGGGGCGCGCGTTCCGAATCTCTCGGGAACGGCCAATGCCGCGGTCGCAAAAATCGGTGACGTCTACGCAAAGAACGGGCTTTCTTTCGTCGATACCTTCTTTGAGCGTGGGCGCCGGCTGGCAGTCACGACCGATCTTCGGATTGTTCCCGCGGATCGCTTCCGGCCGATCAAGGGCTCTGACTTCCACGGAATTCGTATCGGTGTCGACGTTGATGCCAGCGGTGCGACGCTCTCTTTCCCGTTTGCCTTTGTGAAAGGGAAGGGGGCAAAGCAGTGGGTGGAAAAGGGGAAGAAGCTCGTCCAGGAAGGGGATATTCCCTGGCGGAGCGCGCTCGCGTTGACGGGAAAAACGCGCAAGTTCGATGGAAAATTCCTGTGGGAGACCAAGGCCGGGTATTGGATCGACGAGAAAACCTCGGTGCGCCTCGACCCGGCGAAGAAATGGCCGAAGTGGGCGAATGAGGGGGAAAAATGGCTCGACGTCAACATCTCCAAGCAGACGCTCATCGCCTATGAAGGGACGAAAGGGGCCTACGCGACGCTTGTTTCCAGTGGCGAAGCGGGGCTCGGAGATCCGGAAACGTCCAAGTCGACCAAACGCGGAATCTTTCGAATTCATACGAAGTATGTCACAGCGACGATGGACTCAAATATCGTCGGCGAAGAGTTCGAACTCCGCGACGTCCCTTATGTGCAGTACTTCGAAGGCGGCTACGCGCTCCATGCCGCCTACTGGCACGATGTCTTTGGGATGCCGAAGAGCCATGGGTGCATCAACCTCGCCCCAGAAGACGCCCGTCGACTCTTCTTCTTTACCGATCCTCCGGTCCCGCCCCGCTGGCACGGCGCGAGCAAACCGCTGACGGGGACCGTCGTGTTTATCCACCCGTAAGAAATCTTCGCGGGGCACTGTCACAGAACCGGGCCGGCGTGCGACGAAGAGCCATGGCCCCTACTTCCCGTTTCGCGGTTCTGTTCGCCGGACTTGTAGGATGCACGCATGCCCCCGGCGAGGCGCGCGCCGAACCGGTACCGGCCGCTCGCGTCGCCGAACCTGCCCCGGTCCCATCGGCAGCCCTGGTAACAGCTGCGCCGCAACATGTCGTAACTCCAGAAATTTCCGCCGCTCCGACGACCGCGTTTTCGCCACCGTGGACGCCCCCCTACGCAGCCGAAGGGACGGTCGCTTCGCGGATCGCGCCGCCGAAGGGGTTCCATCGCGTCCCCGCTGCCCCGGGAACGTTCGCAGCGTTTCTTCGAGCGCTGCCGCTCGCGCCCCCCGGGACGCCGGTAAAGAGTTACGCGGGGAGCGAAATTCTTTCGGCCGATGATTCACGATTGGAAGCGGTCGTCAATCTCGATATCGGCGCTGGCGATCTCCAACAGTGCGCCGATTCCATCGAGCGCATGCATGCCGAATGGCGCTGGTCGGTTGGGCGTTCGGACGTGACCTACCCGGCTGCTTCAGGGACCGCGCTCGGGTTCAACGACTGGAAAAGGGGCGTCCGTTGGGCGCCGAAGGGGATGGGGCTCGAACGGTCGACCGGGGCAAAACCGGATGACAGTTACGGGTCCTACCGACGCTATCTCGCGTTTGTATTTGCCTGGTCAAATACCGTTGCGCTTGAGCGGCTTGGGGCCGGTGCCGGGGCAGATTCGTCGAAAGTACGTATTGAAAAATCCGAGCTTCGCGGCGGAGATTTTTTCGTCATGGGGGGCAACCCGGGGCACGCCGTGCTCATCGTCGATGTCGTCGAAGACGACCAACACCACCGACGCGCGCTGATCGGCCAGGGCTACATGCCGGCGCAGAACTTTCATCTCGTGCGGCCAGAAGGCTCTGATTCTCCTTGGTTTTCGCTCGATGGAGACGCCGTCGCAACACCGTTCTGGAAGCCGTTTCCGATGACCTCCGCCCGCCGAATGGAGTGACGGACGGACCCACTTCAAAAGGGCCCTGTGGTAGGCGAAGCCGATGCACCCCGAGGTTACGGCTACGTTGGAAGCTGGCGTTCTTCTCCTCGCGCTCTCAGACCCGGCGCGGAAGAACGCGATGTCCCCTGAGCTCGGCGATGCGCTCGCCGCGCGCGTTGCAGAATTCAAGGATCATCCCGATTTGCGGGCGGTCATCCTCACCGGCGTGAACGGCGCGTTCTCCGCGGGGGGCGACCTCGCGATGCTCGATCGGTTGCGCAAAGAGTCACCGGAAGAGACCTATCGCTTCATGAAGGGCTTCTACGCCCGGTACCTTTCGATCCTCGATTTCCCGGTTCCGGTCATTGCTGCGATTGAGGGGCCTGCCGTCGGGGCGGGGCTGTGCGTCGCTCTTGCCTGCGACCTGATCGTCGTCGACCATGGCGCGAAGCTCGCGTTGAACTTCGTCCGTCTCGGCCTGCACCCGGGCATGGGCGCGACCTACCTCCTCCCGCGGAAGGTGGGCAGCCAGCGTGCCGCCGAGCTGCTCTACACGGGGCGATTCTTCGATGGCGCCGAGGCGGTCGCCCTTGGTCTTGCCATCGAAGCGGTGGCGGCCGAACAGGTGCTCCCGTGTGCCAAGAAGCTTGCGACGGCGATCGCCGCTGGCGGGCCGCTCGCCCAGCGAGACCTCAAACGGGCCCTCGGCGTCGACCGAACGGCCTTGACCCTCGCCCTCGAGCACGAGGCGCGCGCTCAGTCGACCAGCTACCAAAGCGAAGACCTCGGCGAGGGACTTGCCGCCGCCGCCGCCCGCCGCACACCGGTGTTTCGCGGCGTGCGCCCTTCGCCGGTCGAAGTTGATTCCTGATGCGCGTCGTCGTCATTGCCGTTGGCCGCGTGAAGGAGAAGCCCGATCGCGCACTTCTCGATGACTACTTCGGTCGAATCCGCCGCTACGTGAAGTGCGAAGAGGTCGAGATCGACGACAAGGGCGAGGCTCATGTCCGCGCGAAAATGCGCGCAGCGATCCCCGAACGCGCGAAGACCGTCGCCATGGAAGTCGACGGTTCGATGTGGAGTTCCCAAGACTTAGCCGACTTTGTTCGCAGGGGCGACAACGCCGCCGTCCCCGCGGTCGCGTTCCTGATCGGTGGCTCTTACGGCCTTCCGCGCGAGCTGTCCGCCGCCGCCGATCATCGCCTTTCGCTCTCTCGCATGATCCTGCCCCACCGCCTCGCGCGCATCGTCCTTGCCGAGCAGATCTATCGCGCACACACGATTTTGCGCGGCGAGCCGTATTCCCACTAGCGACTGCAAAATTGGCACGGCGGCACGCAAATTTGGCGAGGGGGGCGACCATGGGGCGTGGGTCGCGGCAAACTGTCCATTCGGCCGCCGCGAGCGGGCGAAAAAGAGCCGTCGGGGGACGTTGTCGCGGTGCAACCTCTTTTTTTGAGATTTTTGCAGGCCCCTGGTGCGCCAAAGTCTCAGGGCCCCTACGATTTGTAGGAGCAGGTAGGTCTTTGTAACTCGTCGAAATTGTGCAATTAAACGTTTGCGTTTCCGGAGCGTTTCACGAAATCCGCGAGCCGGTCTGTAGACGGCCTTGACGCATTCGTCTCTCGAAGGTCTCTTAAAGAGGAACCGCGGAATGAAGTGCGATGTGGGCGTGCCCGCCATCGCCGACCGAGACCCCCCGGCCTCGGACCGCCCCCGCCTCTTTCCCCATTTTTTGCCCCGAAGTTCGCTTCGGGTTCGAGT
>JAAFHJ010000315.1 GCA_013298325.1 Myxococcales bacterium
CACTTGATCGCGACGGCGGTGCCGTTTCGCTCGTCGGCGGCAAAGACTTCCCCCATCGCCCCGGCGCCCCTCCACGCGAAAGTGCGCGCCTATCCGAGTCGGAGCCGGGCGTGAAGATGGTGCCGAAGATTTCATGGCGGCGGCAAACCTTCCATTGTGCCTGGCGCTAGGGGCTCCCGGAACGCAAAAAGGATCGTCCGAGTGAGCTCGGAGCACACCGCGGGTGGCGCAAAATCTGAGATTCAAAGGGGCAATACCCGGGACCCGCGCGGACGGTGCGCACCGCTACCGTGAGCGTGGGGAGGGGCGATGATCGACCTTTGGGAACCGGGCGACTGGGTAGACGCGCGCTTCGAAATCCGCCACGCGCTCGGATCGGGGGCGATGGGCGCAGTATTCCAGGCCTTCGACCGTGAGACCGGCGCCACGGTGGCGCTGAAAGCGCTCCTGAATCGGGATTCGGACGATCTGCTGCGCCGGTTCGCGCGCGAGGCGGAGATGCTGCGTGCGGTCCGCCATCCGAACGTGGTCGGGTTTGTCGCGCATGGGGTCGACGACGCGCGGAACCTCCCTTGGCTAGCCATGGAATTCGTTGCCGGCGAGAGCCTCGAAGCTGGGCTCCTCCGCCACGGCGCTTACCCATGGCGCGTTGCCGTTTCCATGGCGGTAGACGTCCTGCAAGGCCTTGGGGCGGTACACGGCGTCGGGCTCGTCCATCGCGACGTAAAGCCATCGAACATTGCGATCGAACGAGCGACCGGCGTCGTAAAGCTTCTCGATTTCGGCATCGCTCGCCCCGGCGACGAGCGGGGCCGCCTCACGGTTACGGGGGCCGCCGTCGGCACGCCGGCGTACATGGCTCCGGAACAGCTCCTTGGCTCGCCAGCTCCGTCGTCGGACGTCTACGCAACGTGCCTGGTGCTCTACGAGCTCGTCGCGGGTGACATCCCGTTTGCGGACCGGGGCGCACGCGCCCTCTTGCCGCGCCTTCTCGGCGAAGAGGTTCCGTCGTTTCACGACGTCTCGTGCCCGCCCGAGCTGGTCGCGATCCTTCGTCGCGTTCTCGTGCCGGACATCGACCGGCGCCTCGAGCGGGCGCCTCTCGTCGAGGCGCTTCGCGCAGTGCTTGCTGCAAATCGGCATTTCGCAATGCCCTCCCCGAGCGACGAGCCGACAACCCGTCGTGCCACCACGGCGCCCCCACAGACGCTCGGTGAGCGCTGGTTGGTTGTGGTCCGCGCCGAAACGTTCGACGGAAAGGCTGCCCTGACCTTTCGCGAACGAGCGGTGGGCCTCAGCGGAGCGCTTGCCGGCGCCGAGATCCACCTTCTTGACGACGATACCCTCGTGGCGCTGACGACAAGTCGCCCCCAGTGCGCCGACCTGCGAGCCGCCTTCGGAGACCTCCCCGGCCTTCAAGACGCCTGCTACCAAGTTGCCGGCAACCTTGCGATTACGCCACGGATGATGGCCGGCCTAGACCCCATGCCGGCGATCGTCGTCGGGCTCCTTCGCGGCTTGGACCTCTAAGGTTCTGCGGCGGAACCGTCGCCGGCAATCGGCGAGCGCGAAAGCGGTAACGGCGAGGCCCACGAAGAGAGACGTCGCGACGGTGCCTGCGTAGAGGCATGCCGCAGCAGTCGCCGCCAGAAGTCCCGCCAAAGCTGCGCGCATCAGCCACGGATCCCAGGACGAGAGCGATGGGTCGGCCGGGAGTCTCGGAGCAAAGGTGATCGAGGTAATGTCGCGGATCGCGATGCAAATGGCGCCCCCTGTGGATGGGGCCCGTCCGTTCGCGACCGCCAGCGAATTTGCGGGGAGCGGCGTCGCGAGAGACGGCGGGCCCACTTCCACAGGGGCCCGGGTCGGTTTTCGGGCGCGGAACGTGCGAGGGCCAAACGGAAGCGCTGCTTGGTGCAGCCGACGCTGGACGTGGGCGTCGTCGTAGCCGCCGCAATTCGGCAAGCGTGCCGGTACGAAGACGTCCCGCCGGCTCCCATCGACGAACGTAATGTCGGCAGGGATCCAGAGGGCGTCGAAAATGGTCGCTGGCGGGAACGCATCGAGGTCCACGGTTCGGCCAAAACGCACTTCGCGGAGCCTGGAAAACGGAAGCTCTTCGACCCGCCCGTCGGCGTACGCGGTGAGCCGCGCCCCCACGAGTCCGTCGGAATCGACGAGGTGATCGAACGGAATCACGCGACCGCCGCGCAGGTGGAGCGTGCCTGGCAAACGGTCCGCCCGCCGCGTGACGACGAGTTCATCGTAGGCGAGCAGGGCCTTCCGGCGACCGACGGCGATCGCTTCTGCGTGGGCGGCGTCCTGGAGCAGCCCGATCGCCGGGTGGACGTGGACGATGGGCGCGAGCGTCCGCTCGGCGTCCGCGAAGCGCCCCAGGCGAACTTCGGCGCCAAAGCGGAGCAGAAGTGCCCCAACGCCCGACGCGCCCGCGAGAGCGACGCGGACCGCGTCGAACGCGCCGGCATCCATCGCAATTGCGAGCGCTGCAGCGTCAAAGGCGCCCGCGCGTTGGGAACCGGCCGCACACCGAAGGTGCGAGGACGGGGGCCCGTCTTCATCGTCCAACGTTTGCCTCGTATCGAACGGGGACTTCGCGAGCGATTTTGGCGACATGCGTGCAACTCCACCGGCTCGCGAGGACGCTCCTCGGCAAGCGGTCCCCCACTGTATTGAGTCGCCGAAGCCCTACGGACCGACAGGTGCGCAAGGATAGGTTGCAGCGGAGACGCGGTCTTCGTTAGCGATCGGCGGCGAAAAACTCAAGAAACGCGCAGACTACCGGCGACTCCGTCCGCTCGGGATGGACGATCGCGTAGACGGACCGCGCTTCGTGGGGCGTCGTCGCGTCATCCTGCGTCGCGCTTCGTTCGTCGAGCCGCCGTACGCGGTGGGGCGAGGCGGATGGCCACCCCGTCGAGAATGCATGTGAGGCCGCGCGCGAACGTCTCTGCGTCGGAGGGATGCTCGAAATTTTCGACAATTCGACGGGTTACCGGAAAGGCTCCGGTGTCGAGTTGGTCGCGGAGCCACGGCCAGAGTTCGCGTTGCTCGGCGTGCTCGCTTCGATCGGCGCGGCGCGCGAGGTCGTTGTTCTCCGTGTGGAGGGCGCCGATCGCCCACGCCGACGTCACACGGGCCCCATCGAGCGCCAACTCGAGGCTCGGCACCGTCGTGAGCAGCGCGGCGAGCAACGCCTCGTAAAAGGCGAGCGCCTTCGGCCCTGCGTGGGGGCGGCCGCCGAGGAGGCCGACGAACCAACGATGTCGCAACGACGCTCGGCGAAGTGCCTCGGCGAAGGATGAAAGCACCGCGCGCCAGGCGAGCGGCGCCTCGCTGCTGCCGAACGGCGTGTCGGCGAGGAGTTCGGCATACACGGCGTCGATCATGAGGTCGAGGAGCCCCTCCTTCGTCGCCGTGTACGCGTAGAGCCGCATCGGCCCGACGCCCAACTCGCCCGCAACGTTCCGCAACGAAACGGCTTCGAGGCCCCCCGCGTCAGCAAGCCACATCGCCGCCCCGACGATCCGCTCTCGGCTCAGCGGAGCCGGGGGAGCACGTGGCGTCGGCTCCGCCGCGCTCCAGACAGACGACTCAGAACCGGACTCTCGGACGCGCTTCGCCACTGTCGACACCTTGCGTGGCTCAAGCCTTCTTGACAAGCGTTCTTGCTAGATACACTGTATCGATATGTACACCGAATTGACCCCTCCTGCCGCGACCACCGCGCCTGCCCTCCCCGTCCTCATCGTTGGGGGCAGCCTCGTGGGCTTGTCGATGGCGCTTTTCCTCACGGCCCGCGGGGTCCCGAGCCTCCTCGTGGAGCGCCATACGGAGAGCTCCGCCCATCCGCGGGCCGTCGGCTACACGCAGCGGACCCTCGAGTTGTTCGCGAGCGCCGGCCTCCGAGGGATTCCGGAGACCCCGGCCTCCTTTCGCCTGCGCAGAATGCGCGTGCACAGCCTCGCGGGAGCCTGGCATGACGAGCGCGCCTGGACTCCGGGCGCCGACGGACCGGCCCCGGAAGCGCCGGCGCCGTCGCCCCATACCGGAGCGGCCATCGCCCAAGACCGCCTCGAGCCGATGCTGCGCGCGCAGGTGCGGGCGGCGACGGGGCCTGGCGCCACCTTGGAACTCGGGACGACGCTCCTTCGATGCACCCAGGACGCCGACGGCGTTACCGCCTGGCTTCGCGACCGGTCGGGCGCGGCGCGGGAGGTGCGCGCCGCCTACCTCGTCGCCTGCGACGGCGGTCGGAGCCCAATTCGCGAGACGCTCGGCATCGGCCGGAAGGGCCTTGGGGTGCTCTCGGTCGTACGCAGCGTGCTTTTTCGAGCCGATCTTGAGCACTTGCAACGTGGCGTTGGGCAGTTCGAAATCCGACAGCCTGGCCTTGAAGCGTTCCTCACGACCTACGGCGACGGCCGCTGGGTCCTCCTGTTTCAGGACGACCGCGAGCGGGACGCGGAGGAACTCAACGCGGCGATTTCTGCGGCGATCGGCGCTCCGATCCCCTTTCACATCCTAACGACCGGTCGCTGGGAACTCACAGCGCTGATCGCCGAACGCTTTTCCGAAGGGCGTATCTTTCTCGCGGGGGATGCTGCCCACACGCTTCCGCCAACGCGCGGTGGCTACGGAGCAAACACGGGCATCGCCGACGCCGCGAATCTTGCTTGGAAACTGAGCGAAGTGCTGGCGGGGCACGCAACCCCCGACCTCCTCGCGAGTTACGACGAAGAGCGCCGGCCGATCGCGTGGCTGCGGTTGCGACAAACCTTCGCACGGCCAGACTACGCGGCGTACGCAGACGTCGAATGCCGAGCGACGCCGATTCTTGACCCGATGGCGATTGAGCTCGGAGAGATTCTGCGTTCCCGCATCCTCCCCGACGCCACGCCTGATCTTCCAGACGCGCTCGCGCCAAGCGATTGGCACGGGCAGCCCGGGACGCGCGCTCCCCATCGGTGGGTCGACGTCGATGGCGCTTCCGTGTCGACCCTCGAGTGGTACGGGCGGCGTTGGGTGCTCGTCACGGCGTCGGACGCGTGGGAGGAGGTCGCGCGGGCGCAGGATAGGGCGCTCGTGGTGGTTCGCCTCGCATCGCTGTCGACGTCGGACGCGGCGGCCGTCGCCGATGACCTTGGAATTGGCCTAGCTGGGGTAACCCTCGTCCGCCCCGACGGAATCATCGCCTGGAAATCGGGAGAGGGGCCGGATGGGAAGCGACCGCTCCCCGCCATTCTTGCGGCGGTGGGGTGCACGTCGGTTGCGTAAACGCCGTGTGTCCCAAAAGCGAATTCGCGTCGGGACGATCGAGCGCCCGATGTCCGCGCCGAACGACGGTGCCGCCTCACCGCGACCGTGTCGCGCCAAATTCCACAATCGTTTGGTAGGCGCGTTGCTCGCGGCGCATTCGTCGATTTCCGCAAGCGATTCGAGCCCCTTGGCACTCGGTGTGCTGCCGGGTGGGACGGAAGCGACGCCCATTTTCGGGGCCGTCGCTGGGGGAACCATGCATAAGTCTTTCGAAAACGGAGCGCGCGCGCTTCGCGGACCGCGCTCGTTACGCGCGAAAAACGCCTTGATCATGCCTTGTTACAACGAGGAGTCGCGACTTTCGGTCCCTCTCGTCGAGACGCTCGTCTCCGATGGGACGGTCACCCTCGTCCTCGTCGACGACGGCTCGACGGATGGCACCGGGGCGCTCCTCCGCGATCTTGAGGCATCCGGCGAGGGGCGCATTCTCGCACTCCACCTCCCGAAAAACCGAGGGAAGGCCGAAGCGGTACGCACGGGGCTCCAGTGGGCCATCGACAGCGGTGCGCGCCAGGTCGGCTACGCAGACGCCGACTTTGCGACGCCGCCCGTCGAGATCCTTCGGCTGTTGCGCGCCCTCGATGATCAGGAGCTCGGCGCCGTCCTTGGGAGCCGGATCGCCCGCATCGGCGCCCACATCGAGCGCACGCCGTTTCGTCACGCCGTCTCGCGGATCTTCGCGGCGATCGCCTCGTACGCGCTGCGGCTCAACGTCTACGACAGCCAATGCGGCGCGAAGTGGTTTCAGGTGAACGACGCGCTCCGCGCAGCGATTTCCCGTCCGTTTGCCGCC
>JAAFHJ010000316.1 GCA_013298325.1 Myxococcales bacterium
CACATCTACGACGCCTGGCTCTATCAAACCGATAGCGGCACCATTTTCAAAGCAGGTACCTCACGGGTTGCGGCAGAAGTCGCCCAGGGCAGCGTGACCTGCAAAGACGACCGACTCGCCGAGGCGCTCGAAGAGGCGCTGCGCGCGGAACCGGCGCAAGTCGCTGAGGTGAGTGCACCGAAAAAGAAGACCGCCAAGAAGGCCGAGAAACGCTCGTAGTCAGCCGGCCCCTCACGCAATCGAGAATCGACGTTGTGCTCCTCCTTCAGGGCACTTAGCGTCGCAGCCCCATGACCGACGCGCCCCTCTTCGCCGACCTCCCCGCCCCGCTCGCCGACGCCATCCGCGAACTCGACGCGACCGATCGGGAGTACTCCGCGAAGGTGGGGCGCATCTTCGAGAGCGTCGCCTTTCCGACAGACCCTACTGGTGTGCGCGCGGAGACGCTCACCGCCGAGCAGCGCGCCGTCGCCATCGCGCTGACCGAACTCGATCTGCGCGGGCCGCTGCGAAGCACCACGTTTCCAGCTCACCGTGCGGTGCGAAGGCGCTGGCTGGGTCTCGACCCCGCCGGCCCGCTTGAACAGAGCACCACGTTCACGATCGGCGACGTGACCTATGTGGAGCCCATCTGGCGCATGGCAAGGATCATCGCCCACATGTGGAACCAGGTGCCGCTGGAGGAATACCGCGCGCTCCGTCAGCGCTTCGATGCACAGTTCACGATCGAAGAACGGCTACGGCTCTGGGGCGAGGTCAACGCGAGATTCCCGGAAACTTGGGACCTGCCGGCCGATGCATTCTTCAACTATGGGGAGCAGCCCGAGCTGATCGACCAACTTCATGGCGAGGGGGCCGCATGGGCAGTGGGCTACCTCGATGGCATCCTTGCCGATCCGAGCCACCTGGGAAGCTCCGAGCATTTTGTCGCCTTCATCGCGCTTGTGCGTGCGGGCACTCCGCTCGATGAAAAGTGGGACCCGATTTTCACGCTCTACGCCGCCTCCCGCCATGCGCGTGAGCTGCTGCTCGCCTTGCCCGAACCGCGACGGGTCGCCGCGGCGTTGCCAGCGCTCAAGCGCCTGCATCCGAGCTCCGCACTCCGCGTGGTCATCGACGTCTTGCCGGAGGTTCCCAGCGTCGCGCTTGCCGAGGTCGCGCTGACGTGCATTCCCAACACGGTTGGCTCGCCGCGCAAGCACCGTCGCGCCCTCCGTGAGGCGGCTGGCACCCATGCAGAACTCCTCGCTTTGCTCGACGCCGCCGATGCCGCAGCAGGCCCGCCGCTCGTGCTCACCCCCACGCGTGAACGCTCCATTGCCGAAGAGGGGACAAGCGCCGTCTTTTCCGAGCTCGACAAAGAACAGATCCTCGTCGCCGGCAAGCGCTACCTCGGTGGCAAAGGGGCGCCGCTTGAGGTGCTCCTCGCCGAAAATCCCCAAGGCCCCGACGAGGAACGCAGCCTGCGCGCGCAGCTCTTCTATCGCGCCATCGCCGATGCCAAAGGCAAGCACATCTACGACGCCTGGCTCTATCAAACCGATAGCGGCACCATTTTCAAAGCAGGTACCTCGCGGGTGGCGGCGGAGGTCGTGCACTTCAGCGTGACGTGCAAAGACGACCGACTCGCCGAGGCGCTCGAAGAGGCGCTTCGCGCGGAACCAAAGCCGGTCGCTGAGGTGCCTGCACCGAAAAAGAAGACCGCCAGCAAGAAGGCCGTCAAACCCTCGTAGTCGCGCGCCGAAGCCTCCGTGGCTTTACGTTGCCAGCGCATACAATCGCGCACGAACTTCGTTCTTAAAGGCAACGCTTTGCCGACCTTCAAAGAGAATTTCCTCCCATTCCCCAGAGTCAATCTGGGAAGAATGCTCGCGCAGTACCGACTCAACCCATGGTTCCCAGCGCGCCGTGGCCAGATTGACCCAATGGACCTGCGAAGCAAATTCGCGAACTTGATCTTCTGTGAGCCAAACCATTCGACTCCAGTCAAACTTCGCTTGATGGAGAACAAGGAACTCCGTGGTCAGGTTTCGCGCGTTCGCAAAACCGCCCCAAGAAATACGCTCGGGGAACGCGGAAGCGAGGTCAACCAGGTTCGGTGCGTTCCAGGAAATGCTGTTCCAGTCTAGTTGGAGCGCATGTGCGCGCAAGAACTCGATGGAGTGCGCGAAGGGACTGGCGCTGAGCTGTTCCCAGGAAATCCGGTCGCAGAACTCCTCGATAAATGGCTCCGACAGCTGCTGACTCATCGAGACAGCGGGCCAATTTACCTGATCTTTGAAGTCGCGAATGACGTTCTCCGGCAAACGCGAATTCCGGGAGACGTGAAGCCAGTTGAGCTTGTCGGCAAACTCACGGATAAAGTCTTCCGAGAGATCGTCGCAAACCTGATCCCAATCCACATGCTCTTGGTTCTCTCGGACGCACGCTTCTGACAGCTTGCGTGAAGCGGCTCGAAGGTCGGCAGGAGTTCGCGCAAACTCGCGAACAAAATCATCGGAACGCCGCTCCGACTGCCACACATGTCGCCACGTATCCGGCCCAAAAGCATGTCTGTACCGACGGACGAACGCTTCCGAAACGAGCGGGTAGTTGTGCTCGGCGAATAGTGAATCCCATCCGTCGTGCGTCTGGGGGGTGCCGGCCTCCGTTTGAAAGCCAACAAGGCGCCGAACAAAAGGCGCTTCTTCGACGAACATCAGTGTCGCGTCGGTGAGAGGCACGCGCTCCGCAAAGTCTATGGCCTTCGCGAGTGAGGTTAGGTAGGGGTCCTCCGATTTGGCCGAATCGACGGAAAAAAAACGGTCGTGCCAGCGAAGGTTCACGCCGATGTTTTGCGTTGTCCCGTGGGCAAAAACGCAGCCGTTTGTAGCTCCGTCAAGGAGCCAAAGATCATACAAGACAACGTCGGGACGGTCGCTCGCAACGACGGCATATGCGACCGCCGAGAGCCATGGGAGCTTGAGAAAGCGCTCCGCTTGCTCAAGCGGCCCTTCGATCGGAGCCCCATCTTTGGGCGGCTCCTGCGCGTCGACCGTTCGCAGGTATTGGGATTGCGAAATCGGCGAAAGCAACCGAAATTGTGCAATTGTCGACACGGAACGAAGGTGGAGAAGTTGAAGTTGCATAACCCCTCGTAGCTTGTGATTGCCTGGCAACCTTGCGGGGGCCGGAACAATTCATAAATGCCGCTAAGTCAACGCGTTGGCCGAGAACTCCGGGCCGCCTTCCGCTTCGCGGACGGACGCGTAACGGACAGAAATCCAACTGGATCCAGCGCGGCGATCAAACACGGCACCGACGCTGCCCCAAGGAAAATCCCGTCGCGTCGACCCAAGCGTCTCATCGAGCCAACCGCTGTACTTCGCTTGCATCGCGAGCTCTGCTGATTCCGACCAGGACTCCCAGGTCGCTTCCGTTGTCAGCGCGAGGCGGATGTCGTGAAGCCTTTCCGCTTCAAACGTCAAAAACAAACGCCAAGACTCATTGCCCATCGGCGCGACCAACGAGCAAGAGAACCAAGCAGGCGCCCATTCCTGCTTGCTCGCTGCCTTTTCCGCAAGCGCCGAAAGCAAGAACGCAGAACGCGTCGTCGACGGCTCAAGCCGCACGCCACCGTCGAAACAAAGTGCACCCGTGGAAGGTTCAATACTCATAGACAGCGCGAGGCCCTTCGAAGCTGTTTCAATAGCCAGAAAACACGAAACCGACCGCCCTCAAACGAGGATGGTCGGCTTCTGGCGAGTAACTCAGCCGTTGGTCAGTGGTGACCGGCTTCGCGGGTGACGCCCGGGAAGCCTTTGTCGCCCGGCTCGTGGCGGGTGTTACCGGTCGTCTGCTTGCCGTTGCGGTCGGTGAAGGACATGAGCATGTCCTTCGCGTAGATGAATTGATCCCGGCTGTCGTAGGGGACGGCGTGAACGCCGGTGTCCATACGGATGGCGTCGACGGGGCAAGCTTCGACGCAGAAGCCGCAGAAAATGCAGCGCAATTCGTCGATCACGAACTTCACCGGGAAGCGCTCGTAGCCGCGCCGGGGATCGCCCGCCGGGTACTCGCCCGCTTCGATGAAGATGCATTGAGCCGGGCAGGCCGTGGAGCAACAGAGGCACGCGACGCAGCGCGGGTCGCCATTCTCGCGGTGGGTGAGGCGGTGAACGCCACGGAAACGCTCGGGATACGGGCGCTTCTGCTCCGGGTAGGAGATCGTGCTGATGCCGATGTCGTAGCGCTCGAGGACCGGGTCGGGGCGCTCGCCGTGAACCATGTCACGCGTGTTCGTGAAGAAGTGCTTCAACGAAACGGCGAGCCCTTTGAAAATGGCCGGGAGGTAGCTCTGGGTCGCGAGGTCCTTCTTCGTGTAGGCGACGACGACCGCGTTCGGGGTGCTAGCAGGCTTCTTGGGGAACGCCGCAGTGCTCATCGAGGGCTCCAAATCTAACGAAAATCAAGAAGTAAAGAGGCGAGAAGCCCGCCGAAACCGACGGGCGCCAGGGAGCAGAACCGCTCAGGCCTGCATCGCCCCTTCGACGGTGCCACCGGCCGCATTGGCGAACTTCGCCGAGGAGCCGACGAGCGTCTTGTCCTTGTCGCGGCTCCCGCCGAGCCAGAGGAAGAAGCGGACGACGCCGTAGAGTCCTGCGAGCGCAACGACCGCCTGCGTGAGATGCCCCGCGAGGACGAGCGTCGCGTCGACCTTGGTGCCGGCTTCCTGGAGAAGAAGAATGACGACGCCGGTGACCATGACGTTCACGAGGGAGGCCGGGAGGAGGACGAGCCACCCGAGCTTCATGAGCTGGTCGTAGCGGAAGCGGGGGAGCGACCAACGGATGACCGCCTGGAAGAGGCACATCAGGAGCGTCTTCCCGAAGAAGGTCACGACGTTGAGCGCGATCATCCCGACATGGGGGATCTGCTTGGCGTAGAAGACGTTCGTGCCGAGCTCGACGGTGATGCCGTCGCGGTGGAAGAACGGGAGCTGCCAGCCGCCGAGGAAGATGGTCACGAGCAGCATCGAGCCGGTGACGATTTCCATGTACTCGGCGAAGTAGAACATGCCGAACTTCATGCCCGAGTACTCGGTGAAGTAGCCGGAGACGAGCTCCGATTCGGCTTCCGGCAAGTCGAAGGGAATACGCTTGTTTTCCGCGATCGACGCGACGAAGAACAGGATGAACGCGAGCGGCTGCACGAAGATGCCCCAGGCGTTGTCCCCCTGCCAGCGGACCATGTCATCGAGACGAACCGTCCCGTAGACCATCATTGCGCCGACGAGGGAGAGGCCGATGGCGACTTCGTAGGAGACCATCTGGCTCGCGGCGCGGAGGGCGCCCATGAGCGAGAACTTGTTGTCCGAAGACCAGCCGGCGATCGCCGCGCCGACGATCCCCTGCCCTGCCATCGCGAAGACGTACAGGATGCCGACGTTCAGCGGCGAGATGGCGAGATCGACGGCGTTCATCTGGACGCCGCCCCCCTTGACCGCGATGAACTGCTGGCACATGCCGGTGTGCGAGGCGTAGAGGAAGACGGTCTTCCCCGCCTCGACCGCAGTGACCTTGTTGAGGCAGAGCGTGTCACCCATCGGGATGACCCCGAGGAGGCCAAGCACCGGAATCATTGAGAGGATCGGTGCGAGCGCGAAGAGGAGCTTGTCGGCCTTCGGGGGGACGAAGTCTTCTTTGAAGAAGAACTTCACACCGTCGGCGGCCGCATGGAGCAGACCGATTGCGCGAATTTCAAACCCGAAAATCGAAATGTTCGCGCGGTTGGGACCGATGCGGTCCTGGATCATCGAGCTCTGTCGCCGGTCGACCCAGGTCAAGAGACCGCCGACGTTGAACACGAAGCCGACCATCACGAGGACTTTGATGAGCGCGGCGAGAAGTTGCGCAGGGGTGATCATCGGAATCCTTTGGGAATCAAGCCGAGGCCTCGGGGGCCGAAGCCTCCGGAGCAGTCGAGACGGCGGGAGTGGCGCTGGCGAGGCGGGCGCGCACTTCCTTGAGTTTGGCAAAGCCGAGATCGTGGCCGAGGGCAGCGCCGAGCTTCGCGATGACTTCCCAGCCGGGGCGCGCGGAACCCTGCGGTTCGAGGGCTTTTTCGCTCACTTGCGC